>JAQFVO010000596.1 GCA_027942505.1 Endozoicomonas sp.
GTGCGGTTGCAGTTTATTTTACTGTGCTGTGAAGCCTAGAAATTAAGGGTTTTTAATAAAGAGCGGGAATTGCTGCATTCCCAACCATAACGCCATCAGTCATGTGACTTCTGTCAGTTCTTGCGGACTAAGTGAACCGATGGTTTTGCCGATGTTGTCTGCTTTTATAGTGGTGATTTTATCGATCATTACTTGGGAGGTTTTCTTGAGTCCGTTGTCTTCACTCTCAAACAGGGTGTAGCGAAATAGTGGAACATCCCTCAACTCGCCTGTGATTGGCAGGAGAGTCACCGAAGGGTGTTCGGGAAACAGGTTGGACTGGATGATTAAGGCAGGGCTTGGTTTGCCATAGTCACCCATGATTGAGACGGTAACGATGTCACCCCGCTTCATGCCCAGCCCTCATCGTCGCAGGTTTGTTCAAGCCAGTCCATGGTGTCACGTTCCAGCTTATCAGACTTGAGCATGGCTGATTGTCGCTGACACTCCAGGGCGAAGCCTTTGACGCGTGTATCCGGGACCCAAATTTGCAAAGGACGCAAGCCGGCCTGATGGAGTTTTTTTCTGTGGCTTTCTACACGTTCCCGGGTGGTTTTTGGGCGGTTAGAATTGGTAGACATAACGCCCCCTGAGTTTGCAATAACACTGAATACGTTACATGTAACGTAGCAGGCAGAGCTTTCATGTCATACAGTCCGAAGTTTGCTTTTGAGCAGCATTCCCCACTGGCTCTGACAAACAACCTGTTATCACGGAATTCCCGCATTGGGCCTGACTTTCAGGCCTGATACAGTCCCTACCTCCTGTTTTCTGATGAAGGGCTTAAATCCCTTGCGCCGATTTCTTTCTCTCTCCCCGGGTATTGCTCGTTCGCCTGAATTGGCTCTATTGCTTCAGGGTAAGCTATGCCTGCAGAAATTCTGGCATCGCTGGGTTGGCCTGAATTCTGACGCAGAGGCTGTAGTAGGTTGGGGAATGAAAGCCAATACGGCCAGAGCCTCGGCGCTGGCTGAGCGCCTGCAACTGCCTTTCTGGCGGTTGGAAGATGGTTTTATCAGTTATCTTGGTCATCCTGCTTTGGGGGATCGCCGATTTTCCCTGATCGTTGATAGAACGGGCATTTATTACGATGCCGGGCAGCTTTCTGACTTGGAAAACCTGCTGAATAATCCGGTTTGGCTGACGCCGGAGCTGGAAGCCCGTAGTGTAAACCTGATTGATGCCATTGCCAGCCACTGTATCAGTAAATATAACCATGAGCCGGTTGGCCTGTGGCAAATGCCTGCTGAAAGTTTTGACAAGCCCAAAGTGCTGGTGGTTGATCAGACGTTTGGTGATTGCTCTGTATCCTGCGGCATGGCTAATGGGGAAAGTTTTAACGCGATGCTTGATGCGGCATTGCAGGAGAATCCTGCAGCCGAAGTGTGGGTTAAGGTGCATCCGGATGTGGTGTTGGGTACCAAGCAGGGTTATTTCCCGGTGGAGCATGGCCATATAAAAGGCGTGACGGATACGCGGGTTAAGGTACTGGCGGATAAGGTCAATGCGCAATCACTGCTCCCACACTTTGATAAGGTGTATGTGGTGACCTCCCAACTGGGGTTTGAAGCGCTACTGCACAATAAGCCGGTGGTCTGTTTTGGTGTGCCTTTCTACAGTGGCTGGGGGCTGACCGATGACCGGGTACGTTGTGAGCGCCGTGTTCAGAAGCATTCGCTGGCCAGTCTGTTTGCCGCAGCCTGTCTGCTTTATACCCGGTATATTGACCCGGAAACCGGCGAGCCCTGTGAGCTGGAAGCTGTTGTGGAGCTGATTGCGCTGCAAAGACAATACCAGCGACCTCAGGTTGATCGGCTTTACGCCCTGGGTTTCAGCCTTTGGAAGCGAGCCTTTGTTAAAGAGTTTGCTGCCGGGCTGGCTGGTGAAGTGGTGTTTCTGCGCCATCATCGGGCGTTGAAAAAGCAATTTGCGAAAGATGCCGGTAATAGCGGCTTACTGGTGTGGGGGCGAAAGCCGTTACCGAAAGGGCTGGATGCTGGTTCAATGCCGGTCTGGCGAATGGAAGACGGGTTTATTCGTTCCTGTGGGTTGGGAGCGGACTTGCGTCGGCCTGCCTCGCTGGTATTGGATGACCGGGGCATTTATTACGATGCTACTGAGCCGAGTCGTCTTGAGTATTTGCTGAATACTGTTGAGTTATCACCCGAGCAAAAGCAGCGGGGCGAGTCGGTAATTTCCCTGCTGTTACAGCAACGAATCAGCAAGTACAATCTGGCTGCCAGTTGCCGTGAGCCATTTGCCGGTGCCAAACCGGAACAGCGTCGTATTCTGGTGACCGGTCAGGTGGATTCCGATGCGTCGTTAAAATTCGGCAGTCCGGTGATTTTTCGCAATATTGATCTGCTGGTTCGGGTTCGCCAGTGGCTGGATGAGGAAGGCGTTGATGCCTTTGTGGTCTACAAGCCCCATCCGGATGTGGTTCAGGCCGGTCGACAGGGCCATGTGCCCGAGTCCGAAGCACTGAAGCTTGTGAATCGGGTAGTCACTGACAGCGATATTTTTGATTGTATCAGCCAGTGTGATGAACTCCATGTAATGACTTCCCAGGCCGGTTTTGAGGCACTGCTTCAGAATAAAACCGTGCATTGCTGGGGCATGCCGTTTTATGCCGGTTGGGGGCTGACCTATGACCATATGGCCGGGAGTACTGTTGATCGCAGGCAGCGTTCCCGCAACCTGGTGGAGTTGGTATATCTGGCGTTATGCGAATACCCACGCTATGTGCATTGGCAGACCCGTCGGTTTACCACGCCGGAACGAGTAGTGAAAACATTGGCCCGGCAACGAGTTCTGGCTAATCAACAGGTGATGGATAAGGGCTGGCTTGGACGCAAACGCCGAAAAGTGCAGTTTTTGCTGGAAGCGATCCGTGGCTGAGAGATGTTAACGCAAACACCATCGGTACTATTTCTTCAGGGACCTCTGGGGCCATTTTTCCGTGAGCTGGCCCGGGAGTTTTCTGGCAATGGGTATACCACCCACAAGATCAATTTTAATGGCGGCGACCGTTTTTACAGCGGCGCTGATCACTGTGTTGATTACCTCGGTTCTGTAGAACAGTGGCCAGAGTTTCTGGAAAACTATCTGCTGGAACATCAGATTCAGACTGTTTTCCTGATGGGGGATTGCCGGTTGTACCATCGGCTGGCCAAACCCGTCTGCGAGCGTTTGAATGTGCGTTTTATGGTTTTTGAGGAAGGCTATTTGCGGCCAGACACTATCACCCTGGAGCACGGTGGGGTCAATGACCTGACGAGCCTGGATTTTTCCCTGATGGGCCTGGCTTCGGCTTCCAGTCAGCGGCTAAGTGCTGAGGTGCTCATACCTGCATCCATGGGGCAGCGGGTGAAGTTTGCAGCTTTCTATTACTGGGCTGCCTGGTTTCAGCGTCAGCGGTTTGTTGATTACCAGCATCACCGGGCTTTTTCTCCTGTTGTGGAAGGTGCGAAATGGATCCGGGGTTTTGCTCGTAAATACCTCAATAAGTGGCGTGACCGACAAATTCAACAGCAGCTATCCACAGAGTTGAGTGGTCGTTTCTTTTTGGTGGCCTTACAGGTCCATGATGACTCTCAGATCCTTTACCACTCGGATTACCCTTCTGTGGAGTCCTTTATCGAAGAGGTGGTCGCCTCCTTTGCCGACCATGGGGACCACAGGGATTTTCTGGTGTTAAAGCACCATCCAATGGATCGGGGATATACCGATTACCAGCGGCTGATTGACCAGCTGGCGCTGCGCTACGGCGTGGTTGGGCGCATCATCTATTGCCATGATATTCCATTGCCTGTGCTGTATCACCATACCCGGGGTGTGGTTACGGTTAACAGTACGGTGGGTATTTCCGCATTACTCCATGAACTTCCGGTAAAAGTCACCGGCCGGGCGTTTTATGATATTCGCCATCTAACTTCTCAATGTTCGCTGGATCAGTTCTGGCAAGCTCCGGAGCCGGTACATTCGGAGTTATTTAACCGTTTGCATTCGCTGATATTCCTGGAGAGCCAGATTAATGGCAGTTTCTTTACTGAACTGCCCCTGACGTGTCGTAATACCCGACTGTTTTATGAACAGAACTTTGCGCCGGTCTGTGTGGCAGACATTGTTAATGTGGCTGAGCCGGTGCAAGCGGTCGTAAATGAAGGATCAGCGGTTGCCTAGCCGCTTTTTATTCATTATTAATAATATTAATTAAATTAAATGATTCAAAAAGATCTATTTATATCGCCAATATGAATTAAAACTCCGTCAATACTAATTAATATCGCATGAACAAGGGTGCTCAGTGATTTCCTAGAAGTTGGCATTAAGGAGTTTGAATTATGGAGAAGGGAACTCTCCGCAGCATTGCCCTGGCGATGGCTATTACCCCCGCGTTATCCCCCGCTAATGACCTCACCCCTGATGGTGTCTCTGTTGGCTACGGTCACTACCCTATGTACGGGACAAAACTTGAAGCAGTATCAAAAAGTTGATCGGATCATCCTTTGACTCTTTGTTTAGCAAAACCCTGCGAAGCATATCCAAGCCCAGCCTGAACAACGCTTTTGCTGGCCTCAAGTGCTTATTTAACGGAAGATGTTTGGCCTCGCCATAGTGCCAGTGACCTGCTATCAGGCACCACGCAAATGCGAGAGCAAGGACACCCATTAACTTATCCATACGATCAAGTTCTGTCATATGAGTGGCTTCAAGGTCGAAGCCACGGCTTTTCAGGCAACCAAAAAGTGTTTCTATGCCCCAGCGCCTGTAGTAATCCTCGATCATTGTATCCGGCTTCTGAGTAGCTACTACGATTAAGAGTCCTTTGGTCGTACGTCTGGCTGCAATGTACAGATGAACACCTGAAACTTTCCGAAGAGAATAGGAAGAGAATAGGACACCCATAAATTTCTCAACTGGAAAAAGAGGAAAAAAAGACATCCACTTTTTCTTTAGAGAAATGCATGGGCGTCCTGTTTTTTCTTCTTTGATAATTTCACTGTCTGCTGTCGTCCTGAACCGGCCAAGGGAGGGGGGCCGGGCTTCGATGCCCGGCGCCAACATTGTGTATATTAACGCTTCGCCGGACTAGCGATAACTATCGATATCCGGGCAGCTGCAGATAAAGTTTCGATCCCCATAAACATTGTCAATCCGGTTAGCCGTTGGCCAGTATTTGGTCTTCTGGTTTGCCGGGAAAGCAGCAACCGTCCGGCTATAGGGCCGCTGCCACTGCTCATCGGTCAGATCGGCCATGGTATGGGGGGCATTGACCAGTGGATTGTTATCTTTTGGCCAGTGTCCATTAGTCACCTGATCAATCTCCTTCCTGATGGCAATCATTGCGGCAATAAACCGGTCAAGTTCTGCCATGGATTCCGACTCAGTGGGTTCAATCATCAGTGTACCGGCCACCGGGAACGACATGGTGGGGGCGTGAAAACCGTAATCCATCAGACGCTTGGCAATATCCTCCTCGCTGATACCACTTTGTGCCTTGATAGGGCGAATATCGATAATGCACTCGTGCGCCACCCGGTTGTTTCTGCCCCGGTAGAGAATCGGGTAGTGGTCCGCCAGACGGTTGGCAATATAGTTGGCGTGCAGGATGGCTACTTCGGTGGCTCTGGTCAGACCATCACGGCCAAGCATGTTGATATACATCCAGCTGATGGGCAGGATAGAGGCGCTGCCGAAGGGTGCGGCGGCTACGGCACCCATCTTCTTGCCCTGCTCATCAACCGGGCTGACCAGGTGGTTGGGCAGATAGGG
>JAQFVO010000642.1 GCA_027942505.1 Endozoicomonas sp.
ACATCGCCAGGCACCTTTTAGGAAACCCCGATCGAGCAATCTGTCGGGGTTTTTGCTATGCGGGAAAGAACCACCTAATCCCATCCGCCTTTATTGCCACGGGCGCCCAGCAGTGAAATGACTTATCGCCGATGGTAGTGTGGGGCCTTCCCATGTGAGAGTAGGACATCGTCAGGCATCTTTTAGAAAACCCTGATCGTTTATTCGATCAGGGTTTTTTGCTATGGGGCAACGGGTGGCCTGAAAATTAACTGTCAAACCAGAATACTATGCGTTCGGCCTTACTTTCTTTTAATTTTTCCAACTCGTCAAAATAGTGTTCGCCAAGAGCGTTGCCAATAGTTGGTTTTTCTATCTGTGCATAGGAAAGGCTAGAGGGGAGAACACCAAAACGGAGTGTGTGCCCTTCCAGAAAAGCATAGACTTCTCTTTCCCTCAGTGGCTTGTCGTAGTCAAACGAGGAGAGTTCTTCAACAGAGAGCCACGAGTGTCCGAACCCATCCTCACCCCATTCATCGGACTCTTTTTTAACGTAAGTGCTGACATCTTTTGGTAAACCCCGTGGCTCACTGATTGGGTATGGAGTCACCCTGCGATAATTATCTGAAAAACGGACGTTGGCAAAAAATGAAAAAACGTCATAGCAACGCTGCCCAAAAGGCTCATAGTCTGGAATTGCCTCCCACGCATTAGCGGTGTTCCTGTACTCGGCATAAACATGTATATCTGCCCCCACAGTTACCCCCCTAATAGCTAAATTTCCCATCTTCTCCGGACCAGGCAGCCAAAGGAGCCCGGCTTCTGAGTGGTAAAAGTTACAAGAAAACTAGGTATAAGCTTCTACAGACACAACAACACCTGCTGACAATAATGTCGTCCTCTGACCAACAGTCAGTCGTTGGTTCTCGAATGGTTTGGACTGGGACGTAAAAAAAAAGTTCAACTCCCCTGCCTGACGAGTTAGATAATTTTTTAGAGCAACATAAATCTAAAACAGGCGTACTTTTTAAGATCATGAATTACAAACCTGTTCTATACGTCATTGGCTTACTACTTATGACTCTGGCGGTACTGATGTGCATACCGCTGATTACCAATCTTGTGCTGGACACCCCCTCAGATCCAATGACTTTTAGGTTATCACCGCTGATTACTCTCAGTTTTGGTGCGTTGTTATGGCGATCTTGTAAGGTGGAGTACTTTGGGTTGCGGCCCAGAGAAATATTCATGTTGACCAACCTGAGTTGGGTAATGGTCTGTATATTCGGTGCACTGCCTTTTATTTTTGCTACCAATATCAGCTTTACCGACGCTATTTTTGAGAGCATGTCAGGAATTACAACCACAGGGTCTACGGTGCTGGTTGGTCTTGATAATATGAATCCCGGCATTTTAATGTGGCGCTCTGTTTTACATTGGCTCGGTGGCGTCGGCTTTATTGTTATGGCCGTGGCTGTTTTGCCATTTCTAAAAGTCGGTGGGATGCGCCTGTTCCAGAGTGAGTCTTCCGATTGGTCGGATAAGGTAATGCCCCGCTCGGGTGTCATTGCCAAGCGGATCGTTCAGGTTTATCTCGGTTTGAGTGCCTTATGTGCCCTTGCTTACTACATGGGTGGGATGACAATGTTTGAAGCCATCAATCACTCTATGGCAACACTGTCTACCGGAGGATTTTCCACTTCCGATGCGTCAATGGCCCATTTTGATAGTCCAGTCATCCACTGGACCGGAACCATTTTTATGTTGTTGGGCAGCCTGCCATTCGTTTTGCTGGTTCGGGCGTGTTCAGGAAATACGGATCCATTGTGGCAGGATTGTCAGGTCAGGGGGTTTCTCAAGTTGCTGGCCGTTATCTGGAGTATCATGACCGCCTGGTTGGTGATGACTTCGGACTATGGCGTATTTGAAGCACTGACTCTGGTTGCCTTTAATACGACATCTGTCATTAGTACCACTGGCTTTGCCCTGACCGATTACTCCCTGTGGGGTGGCTTTGCAGTTACGGCCTTTTTTCTTATGACGTTTACCGGTGGATGTTCCGGCTCGACCACCGGTGGCGTGAAAATCTTTCGCTTCCAGCTCGGGTTAAGGCTACTTAATGTCCAGCTCAAGCAGCTCAGTCACCCGCGGGCCTGTTTCAGCATGCAGTACAACAACCAGCCAATAAATTCTGACATCATCCGCTCTTTTGTCGGATTTACCTTTTTCTTTTTGATGCTGATTGGCATCATGACGCTGTTGCTGAGCCTGATGGGGCTTGATTTTATCACCAGCCTGACCGGTTCGGTGACGGCAATTGCCAATGTCGGTCCGGGGCTTGGCAATATTATCGGACCGGCTGGTAACTTCGCTCCTCTGCCCGACATGGCCAAATGGGTCCTTGTCGTGGGAATGTTGATGGGACGCCTTGAGGTTATCACAGTATTAGTCTTATTCACTTCTGCCTACTGGCGGCGTTGACAATTCCTTACCAAAAAGGCCGTTGCAAAAAAGATACGATCAACTGTATTTTGTGTAACATTTGCTGCGGCACTTTGAAAAACCCCTGCTCACTATCAGCACCAGTTCTGTCCAGCTTAAGGATAAGAGGGCGGGCACTGGCCAAAAATGAGAGCTGGATTTTGCCAGAGGGGTGCCGTGCCATTGAACGGCAACTTCGGCAAGCCAGTTTTTGTCAACCATCAGGAAAACCATCATGACGCTGTCAAATAGTACAAACAATGTTTGGACGATACAGGGCTTGTACGAGGCGCTGGCCACTGAGTCTCTCAGTACTGAAATAAAGCTTAACCTGGTGGACGGGACGGACCCTTGTCTGGAGGTAAGTATGACGGAGTATGGCGATCTGCCCATCTACCTGACGGTGGCTGGTGAGCAAATTGTTGCCGATGTTGTTCTGTGGCCACTGTCTGTAGTGAAAGATCCCGTCGCTCTGAACGATGAGGTGTTGCGTACCCACAAGTTGTTCCCTCTGTCCACCATCAGCCTTGACCGCTTTCCGGATGGGGCCGAGTACTACACTATTTTTGGTGCGCTCAGCTCAGCCTCATCTCTGTCGAACATTATTCAGGAAATAGAGACCCTTGCGGCCAATGCCATCAAGGCCACAGAGGCATACGCAAGTCACTTGTCTGCCTGATCGGTGACATAAATACGACAATTTATAGTTATTTTTTTAGCAGGTGATTGCAATGAGTATCTGGGGAAAGGTTATGACTGCCCTGAAAGGGGCCACCAACGAAGTCGGTGAAGCAATCGCCGACAGCAATGCGCTGAGAATTCTGGATCAGGAAATACGTGAAGCCAGTGATCAGCTTCAGCAGTCCAAAACCCAGCTTGCTGGCATTATGGCCAAGCAGAAGCTTTCCGGGCAAAAATGCACCGAATTGAAGGTGAAAATAGCTGAGTACGAAGGCTACGCCATGTCGGCACTGAGGCAAGGGGATGAGACTCTGGCCACTGATGTTGCCAGCAAAATTGCCGAGTATGAAGCCAGCCTAACCTCCGAGCAGGAAATGGAAAAAAGTTTTGCCCAGAGTACTGTCAGTCTGAAAAAGGCCATCGCCGATGCAGAATCTAACCTGCGTCGTTTGAAGCAACAGGTGGATACGGTGAAGGCGACAGAATCTGTGCAAAAAGCACAAGCCGCCTGTGCTGCCAAACACAGCGGTGTGAACTCAAAAATGGCCACCGCTACCGACTCTCTTGAACGAATCAAACGTCGCCAGGCCGAAAGGGCGGCCCAGATGGAGGCGGCCAGTGAACTGTCTGGCGACACTGCCGAGAACGACTTGCAAGCCAAGCTCAAAGCAGCTGGCATCACCAAAGGCGACACAGATGCAGCCAGCGTGCTGGAGCGACTGAAAGCTCGTCAGCAATAGAGTCCTGAAAACCATCAGCAGGGCGGTGAGGTAAACGCCGCTCCAATACCCAGAATGATAAAGGCTGAACCGGTCATCCACCTTCCCCACCGCCGGTGTTGGCGGTTGTGGCCCAGTTGTTTGCTGATGTTACCAGCAAACAGGCCGACGACAGCGTCAATCGGGAAGGCAACAGCGACGAATACTAAACCGAGCAAAAACATATCGATTGACGCTGAGGCGCTGGCCGGATCAACGAACTGAGGGAAAAAGGCCAGGAAAAACAGAATGACTTTTGGGTTCAGTACGTCAGTAATAACGCCTTGGTAAAATACCTTTCTCAGGGCGGCCCTGGAAACAGAGTGCCGGGGGCAGGAGACGGAGGCTTCATGCCACGTGAGCAAAGTCCGTAACCCGAGGAAGCACAGGTACGCAGCTCCAGCGTACTTAATAAGCGCAAATGCTACGGTTGATGAAGCGATCAGGGTGGAGAGTCCGAGAGCCGCGATAATGGTATGGATAAGAACACCGGTATGAACACCGAGTGCAGAGATGAGTCCTGCCAGGGCACCTTGATCGAGACCCCGGGTTGTGATGTACAGTAAGTCCGGACCGGGGGCCAAGGCAAGAACGAGAGCTGCTATAAGAAATAGCACCAGTGATGACTCAGACATAATACATTCTCTTTTTATTGCCATAAGTTGCAGGCCGTCCATACGGCAGCTTTTCAGAAAGGCAACAGGGGTGTGACAGTATAGCCTTGATTTGGGGCGTTAATGGGTGGGTTGCTGCTATGATTTTTGACTGGTTAAAAAGCCGAAAAGACGACAAAGAAAGTAAGACTGCTGTGCCTTCACCGTTGAATTTGCGTGTGGGCTGTGCGGTCGAGTTGGATCTTTTACCTTGGAAAATGCTGGGTGAGCAGTTGCACTGTGCTTTACCAGAAGGCCTGCAAATCATCGAGGCAGCGGGTTTTGTCGATCTTGGTGCCGGTGCTTCGCTTTGTCGCTTTTATACGTCGGACGATGGGTTTATCCAGATTTCTACCACTGGCGGTTATGAAGCCCAGCATATTGATGACATAAAATTCTTTGTCTTTACCCAGACGCACAACATTGCCAGTCAAAGTGGTGTGAATCTTTGGGTCTCTGATGACGGCTTGATTGGCAAGAGACAATTTCAACTTGATGACACCATCTATCAGCGTGTCTGGGATGAAGCCGTTCCCGACGCTATTGAGCCGGTCCGTTTTACCGAGACGGTCCACAACCGTGACGCCGCCATTGCCACTTACGACGTCGATCACCTGGCGATGCTCTACCAGCGTTCAGTCAGTGATGACCAGCGTTGCGAGTATTTGCTGGCATCGCTCGAATTCAGTGGTGAGGATGAAGCAACTGCTGTCGTCAGCCTGGGCATTGATCTGGATGCTTCTTCAATGCGTGTTGCTTGACTTGAGTGCTTTTGGGCGGAAAATGCCGGATAGGCCGATTGGTGATGACCTGCCCGGGATAAAAACAGTGCTTTCTTACGACAAAAAATGTCTATTTAGGTTGTGGTCGTAAATTTTTCGTCTGATGAGGTTATTCTCGTCAGCCCGTTTCAATAATTTCAGGATGTGCCGCGATGATTGCCATCACCGACTATCTGGCAGGTTTGCCACTCTTTCTTGCCTATTTTGCCCTGGCTCTGTTACTCACCGGGATCTACGTTGTGGTCTACGCCCGCTGTACGCCACACGATGAAATGGCTCTGATCAAGGGTAATGTTCCTGCGGCATCTGTCGCTTTTTCCGGAAGCCTGATTGGTTTTGTCCTGCCTCTGGCCAGTGTTATCGAAAACTCCATCAATCTTGTTGATATGTTCTTATGGGGCGCTATTGCGCTGGTTGTTCAGTTGGCCACATTCTTTGGCCTGCGGCTGTTTCTGCCCAAAATCTCTGACCGTATTGCCAATAATGAATTGGCCTCAGGTATCTGGCTGGGAGGTATTTCCATCGCAGCAGGTCTCTTGAACGCCGCCTGTCTTACCTATTAGTGCCGGGGTGAAGGGAATGAAACGTTCAACAACCTTGCGCCTGGTTATTGTCAGTACAGCCCCGCTGGTGGTCAGTGGTTGTGCCGAACCGTCTGGTCAGGCACTGGTCTATCAGGATGTGGCCAGCTGCGCGAAAGACGGCGTGGTTTCAGAGTCAGTTTGTCTGCATCAATACAACAAAGCCTGGACAGAACATTTGCGGGCAGCACCAAGATACGACACTGAGAGTCTATGCGAACTGGATTTTACCGCTGGCTGCCAGCGGGTGTCGTCCGGTGAGTATATTCCCACTATGCAAGGCTTTATGCTGCAAGCACAAGGCTCTGCAAGTCGTGGTTCTTCGTTTGCGGTTATTCCTCTTTACCTCGGCAGTGGCGGTTTTTTTCGCACGGGTACTTACGACCGGGTGAGTAACGGCTACAAGCAGGGCAAGGTAGCGGTAAATAACAAAGTGTTGAGCAAGCCGTCTAAACCCTCATTGAAAAGCACGACCATGAGCCGGAGTGGCTTTGGGGGCCGTTCTGCCGCCCGGGGAAGCTGGGGGGGATAATGAGGCGAATTGTCTCAACGCCGAGGCAGAACTGGATGCAGTTGGCAGACTCTCTCGGCTTTAAGTTTCACACCATTAATGGTGCTCCCTACTGGGATGAGTCAGCTTATTACCAGTTCACCCTGAGTCAGATTGAGGAGGATATTGAAGCGCCCACCACTGAGATTCACCAGATGTGCCTGCACTTGGTGGAGTGTGCAATTGACTCCGAGCAGATGATGGAACGTCTGCGCATACCGGATTACTTCTGGGACACAATTCGCCGTTCATGGTTGCGCAAAGACCCGCATCTCTACGGTCGAATGGACTTCTCTTACGATGGCCAGTCACCGGCCAAACTTTACGAATACAATGCCGATACACCAACATCGTTGTATGAATCCGCGTTCTTTCAGTGGCTCTGGCTTGAGCAGATGATTGATGAGCAAAAGCTGCCGGTCGATTCTGATCAGTTCAATATTATTCAGGAGATGCTGATAGAAGCCCTAGTGCTCCTGAAAAAACACCATCTGGGTGATGAACCGCTCTACTTTTCTTGCAGTGAAGGCTCGGACGAGGACTTCGGCACCGTTGAGTATTTTCGTGATTGCGCTGTTCAGGCAGGGCTTACTACCCGGTTCATCTACACCGAAGATATTGGCATAGATCGGCAAGGACAGTTTACCGACTTGAACGATATGACGATTCCCAGCCTGTTCAAGTTGTACCCCTGGGAGTTTATGCTGTCTGAGGAGTTTGGTGTTTATCTTCCTGCCAGCAACACGCTTTTCATTGAGCCACCATGGAAAGCTATTTTGTCCAACAAGGGCATTCTTCCCCTGTTGTGGCAGGAATTTAAAGGTCATCCAAACCTGTTGCCCAGTTATTTCGAGGATGATTCGCCGGGGGATGATCTTGGCCGTTGTTTTGTGAAAAAGCCGCTGCTTTCAAGGGAAGGAGCCAACATCACGATCATGAAAAGCGGTAAGGTGCTGGACTTCGCCGACGGACCCTACCAGGACAGCGGTTACATTCTGCAAAAGTACCATCCATTGCCTGTGTTTGGCCGAAGCCACGTCTTGGTCGGGAGTTGGGTGATCGCTGACCGGGCAGCAGGCATAGGAATTCGTGAAGACTGTTCCCCGATCACCAGGGACAGCTCCAGATTCATTCCCCATATAATTTCTGGCTAAAATCGGATGGAACCACAAAGAGCACAAAGAAGGGATTCTCTTTTCCTTCGCGCTCTTAGTGTCCTTTGCGATTCCATCTTTAACTTCCCGCAGCAGGGAGTAGGCGCACAACGTCCACCCTAAAAGCGCATGCTAAATGCTGGCAAGCAATCAACTAAAAGTGCACAGATGCTGCCACGTAAATCTGACGTGAGTCGTTCACTTTTAGTTTTACATGGTGGTGCTCCCGATAGTGATGGCTGGTGCTGTTGGTCAGGTATCTCAGGCCTGCTTCGAGGTCAAAGTTATCAATTTTGTAGATAACACCGCCTTGGGCACCGTAGGCGAATGACCATTTGTTGTCAAAGCTGCCACTCTTCGGAGGATCACCCAATTGATAGCCATCCGCCTTCGTATCGGTGGCACCAATGGTCAGGCCGGCAAAAGGCTGAAATTCCCATTCCGGCATGAAGAGATAGTCAGCAGAAACCAGCAGATTCAGCTGTTTAATGTCAGTGACTTTGGCATTCCCGCCCAAGTCTGCATCTTTAGGTTTGTTGTAACCGACAGTGATGTACGCTCTTGCGTCATCTTGCCAAAAGCTGCCAAAACGCAGATTGAAAAATCCGGTGTTATCACTCTTGTCGTCCCCTGAAACCCCATCGACTTTTACTTTGGTTTTGGCATAGCCACCGGATATGCCGACAAAAAGATCACTTTCTGACCAGCTACCGTCCATGGCAACAGCAACAGAAGAGGCGGCGCAGATACCGACAGTAGCAAACAGCGAGGTTATCTTTCTCATGGTGACTCCCAACGTACTCCATACCCAAGTGTGAACCAAAAAATAATCAGGCGTAACGAACCGGAGCAGACCGAGCGCTGCGGACTTAGTGCAAGATAGAAAAAACTGCTAAACAGGGCAGATTGCAAATCCCTCTAAGGGAGGCTATGTCAGTCGATATTCAGGAGACACAGCAAGCGGCACCACTTCTCCAGTTGTAAACCTTTATAGATCACTAATAAGTTTTGTGCCACGTCCATTGAGCGTACGAAAGTACTATGTTTTCGGTAATATTATTATCGAGTGAAGACGCTCTCAGGATTGGTTTGTTGTTCTTTGGTTTGTTTTTTTGATTTTGGTAATCAGTGGTGGAGGGGATAAAAAACCGCCTAAGCAGGCGGCAGCATAGTGAGTAGCAGCGAAAATATACCAACACTATATGAGTCGGCTAATCACCAGAAATGAAATAATCGCAAAGAAATGTTTCTGAAAATGCCATCGGCCGGGCATAGCGACAACTCGCTTGAGGAGTGGGCGCTGACCTTATTTGTGGATGTGCTTGTCAGCTTCTTTAAAGAAAAGCGACATATCATTCCAAGGCGTGGTTCTTTTCAAAATCCGCCGGCAGTTCATAATTGTTTCGAAGTGTGGGGTTTGTTTTTTTAACTCAACCCAGCTGTCGATACCACTGTTTTTCATAATACTACTCAAGACGAGAATGGAGGCTGTGAGCCGAACAAGCCAGGTCGGGGAAAGACCTTCAAGGAGAGTCTATGGCATTCATCATGTTTTAAATAATCAATAATACTTTGCGACCATATCAGGTATGCTTATGCGTTAATTCTACGTACCAGATGATATTGTGCCGTTGGGTTCAGACCCCTGTGAGAGCAGTCTCAATGTTACCCGGCACCTGGTCAGTAGCTGCTGATACTTCTTCGCTTTGAGTAAAAACAGGCTTAACCGTAAATGCATATTACCCTTCGTCAGTTGGAAATATTCCGCGCTGTTGGTCAGTATGGGAGGGTTACCGGAGCAGCCGAAAGCCTCCATATTTCCCAGCCGGCAGCCAGTATGGCGTTATCTGAACTGGAAAAGCACCTGGGGCCGCTGTTCGACCGCAGTCAGGGTGCCGGGCTGAAGTTAAACGACGCTGGACGTGCTTTGATGCCAAAAGCCTGTGAGCTGATTGATCGGGCAATAGAGGTAGAGACACAGTTTGCTGTCAAAGGCGCATACGATAGCGGTTCATTGGTTATCAATGCCAGCTCAACTATTGGCAACAGCCTGTTGCCGAAAATGCTGGCTCAGTTTCACCAGTGCCATCCGGGGATTCGTATTGACCTGGAAATAGATAACACTCGCAACATCGTCCAGCGCCTGCTGGATTTCAAAATTGATCTTGCCCTCGTTGAGGGTGTCTGCCTGCATCCAGATATCAAAGTGACAACCTGGCTTGAAGATGAACTGGTGGTCATCTGCGCCCCTGATCATCCATTGGCGAACAAGAAGGAGGTACCACTGTCGGCCCTGACAGATGAGTCGTGGATCCTCAGAGAGCAAGGGTCAGGAACCCGCGAACTGTTTGATGAGATGATAGCTACACAACTGGAATCACCAAGGGTGGCCATGGTGCTTAATCGTTCCGAAGCGGTGAAGCAGGCCGTCAGTGATGGCGTTGGCATCGCCTGCATCTCCAGACTGGCGGCAAAATCGAGCCTGCACAGTGGGCATATGGCCATTATTGGTGTCACTGGATTGGAGTTGAAGCGTCATTTCTATCTGCTGATGCACAAAAGTAAGTACACGAGTACTATCATAAACCGGCTGTGCCAATTTATCATTGGCTGGTGACTGATCGGAAACTGTCCGTGAGGAGTACCGGCTACCTGCCTGTTGCGAGGTGTTCAGGGCGGGGCGTGGTTTCGGTTGAATGTAAGTACTATTACCAATTATACTGCGGACGTTGGGGCGTCAGAAATCACTTAACTAATAATAGATGCTGACACACACCAGCAAACCGTTGCACATTATGTACGTGCAGTTATCTTTTGCCTCTCCTACCCCGGAACGAAAGATTTATCTGACCGGGCTGGAACGGTTAGGTTTCGTTTTCAAAACGGTGTCAAGCAGACGTCTGGAAACAGTAAATGGCAATGCATAGCGATGACTGGCCTGAATTTGCCAAACGTAGCTCTGCCTGTGTTAACCAGCACAGGTACCATTGGTTGCAACGACCGCCAGTATACCGTGTCGTTGTTGCTCAGCTGTTAGTCTGCGTGTTGCTGTCTCTGGTACTGTTTCCTTTTGGATTTAAAGTTGTATTGTCGTCTATATCGGGCGGCCTCTGCTGTGCTTTGCCGAATGCTTACTTTGTGTGGCGAGCATTCCGCTTCCGTGGTGCACGTCAGGCCAGACAAATAGTAAGCTCGTTCTACCATGGAGCAGCCGGCAAACTGCTGCTCACTGTGGCAGGCTTTGTGGTGGTATTTACGGTGGTGAAACCGGCGGCACCCCTGGCTTTGTTTGGGTCTTTCATTGCTGTTCAGGCCGTCAGCTGGTTTACACCCTGGCTGGTGGCACAAGGCCGTGACGGGCGGCTTGACGAGAAAGGGGGATCCGGGCTTACTGTATGAAGGCAACCCCGGGCGCTTGAATTGAACATGTGACAAACCGTTTACAGGATTCACTATGGCAAATACTGCTACTGAATACATACAGCACCACTTGCAGAATTTGACCTATGGCCAGCTGCCTGCCGGCTTTGAGCGCGTCGATGCGCACGGGCAATTCCTTGAGACCCTGACCGAGCCAACCTGGACAATTGCCCTGACGCCCCTTGAGGCCAAGGCCATGGGTTTCTGGGCCATCCATGTGGACAGTATGTTCTGGTCGCTGTTGCTCGGGCTGGTATTTGCCGTGTTGTTCAGTTATGTCGCCAGGCGTGCTACCTCCGGCGTACCGGGCAAGCTGCAAAATACCATTGAGGCCATTGTCGAGTTTGTCGATACGAGTGTGCGCGAGTCGTTCCACGGCAAAAACCGACTCATTGCCCCCCTGGCCCTGACGATTTTTGTCTGGATCTTTTTCATGAACCTCATGGACCTGATCCCGGTGGACTGGATTCCCGGACTGGCTACACTGGCTGGCATTCCCTATATGAAGGTGGTGCCCACCACCGACCCAAACATCACCATGTCCATGTCCATCAGTGTGTTCTTCCTGATGATCTTTTACTGGATCAAGGTCAAGGGGGTATCCGGCTTTGTTGGTGACCTGGCCCTGCATCCCTTCTCCAGCAACAACCTGGTGGCCAAGGCTATCCTGATTCCGATCAACCTGCTGCTGGAAACCGTCTCTTTGCTGGCCAAACCCGTATCACTGGGTTTGCGACTGTTCGGCAATATGTATGCCGGTGAACTGATATTTATCCTGATTGCCATGATCGGCTGGACGCAACTGCCCCTGCACTTTGGCTGGGCCGTCCTGCACATTCTGGTGATAACCCTGCAGGCATACATCTTCATGACCCTGACCATTGTCTACCTGAGCAGCGTCTATGAAGAGCACTGAACCCAGGGCTTGAATAATCATTAATCTCACAACACACGACCGGTAAAGTCGGGAGGAAATATGGAACTGGTAGTTGGTCTGACAGTCATCAGCGTTGCCATCATGCTAGGCGTTGCGGCCCTGGCCACAGGCATCGGTTTTGCCTTGCTCGGCGGCAAGTTTCTTGAGGGGGTAGCGCGTCAGCCGGAAACAGCACCCATGCTGCAAACCAAAATGTTCATTGTCGCTGGCCTGCTGGATGCGATCCCTATGATCGCCGTCGGTATTGCCCTGTTTTTCACCTTTGCCAATCCGTTTGTTGGCCTGCTGTAACCAACGTTAATGCCCGACCTGGTGCCTTGATGAGACGTAAACGCTGCGGGCTGGCAGAAAGACAACCGCTGGACGTTATAAGCCCGCAGTCGCTCACCAAGGAGCTGACGACATTAACTGGAGAGGTGTTGGCGTGAATATAAATGCAACCCTGATCGGCCAATCCATCGCCTTTTTGTTCTTTGTGTGGTTCTGCATGAAATATGTCTGGCCACCGTTGACCAGGATGCTTGATGAACGGCAGCAAAAAATAGCTGACGGTCTGGCCGCTGCGGATAAAGCGGAAAAAGACCTGGCCAGTGCCAATAGTCAGGTCGCCGAGCTACTCAAAGAAGCCAGGGCCGAAGCCCAGGGCATTATTGAGCAGGCCAACCGGCGTGCTGGCCAGATTGTTGAGGAGTCCAAGACGCAGGCGCGTGAAGAAGGCGATCGCCTCAAAGCCGCTGCCATGGCCGAGATTACCCAGGAGACCAACCGTGCCCGCGAAGCGTTGCGTGCCCAGGTGGCAACCCTGGCGGTGGCCGGTGCCGAGCGCATTTTGGGCGAACACCTTGATGAGGCCGCCAATAGCCGGTTGATCGATGATCTGGCCGCAGAGCTATAAAGAGGGCGCACAATCATGGAACTAACTACCTGTGCCCGACCTTACGCCCGAGCCGCCTTTGAATACGCCCGGGATGCCGGCCGGTTGAGTGAGTGGTCTGCCATGCTGTCGCTGTGCGCCAGCGTCTGTTCCTACCCGATTGTCGCCGACCTGCTCAGCAATCCAAGGCTAAGCGGCGGCGAACAGGCACAGACCATCATCGACCTGTGCCATGAGAGTCTGGACGACCCATGCACCAATTTTCTGCGGATTTTATCAGAGTATCGTCGTTTAATGTTATTGCCTGAGATTGCCACCCTCTACGCCCGGTTGCAGGCTGAAGAGGAACGCAGTCAA
>JAQFVO010000771.1 GCA_027942505.1 Endozoicomonas sp.
CCCCGCCCGCACCACTTCAGCAATAAATGCAGCGGTGTAAATGGTCAAAGCGAGCAGCAACGCTCCCAGCTCCGGGATAATGGTGATGCCCCCACGGAAGTTAAAGCCACGCAACTGCGGCAACTCAACGCTCAACGTGGCGCCAGAAAAGTGCCAGGCCAGCAGCGGTATCCCCACCAGGATTCCCAGCAGCAACCAGGGCATAGCGGCAGTGCCTTGACCAGTTCGTACGCGACGCTGTCGGATTTTTGCCCGCACCACCAGTGCGGTGACAATGGCCACCAAAACGCTGGCCAGAACCGGAATAAGCCCCTGCTCCATAACGGGTTGAGGCAGGTAGAGACCACGCAGGTTGAGAAAGATCATGTCACCAAAGGCCAGGCTCTGGCGAGGATGAGGCAGTGCTGCCAGCACGGCGAAATACCAGAAAAAGATTTGCAGCAGCAGAGGGATATTGCGAAACGTCTCGATAAACACCGAGGCCGCCCGGGCCAGCAGCCAGTTGGCAGAGAGCCGGGCAATGCCAACCAGAAAGCCGAGGACAGTGGCAAAGGCAATGCCCAGGCTGGAAACCAGCAGCGTATTGAGCACACCAACGGTAAAGGTGCGCCCATAACTGTGCGATTCGTCATACTCCACCAGCGTTTGAATAATCCCGAACCCGGCCTCTTGTGAGAGAAAGCCAAACCCGGTACTGATACCCCGGTGCTCGAGGTTATTCATGGTGTTGTTGATAACCCAGACCACCAGCAGCAGGACCACCAGCACCACCAGTGCCTGCATCAACAGGGGGCGTGAGTCACCGTTGCGCCACAGTCGGGACAATCGTTTATAAAAAGTAGTGCGGGATACACGCTCACTCATGGCCAGACTCCCTTTAATAGGCCTAAGAGAAAGGGGCAAAAAAAGAGATTCCACCAAGCTCCGTTCACCCTGAGAGATACTGCCAGCTCAAAACTCAGAACTCAGAACAAACAAGAGCATAAATCTGTTTTCCGCCAACCAGACAGGAAGCCGGGCTACAACAGCCCGGCGCTCAGCTATTAACGGAAAGGAGGTGCGTAGAGGATACCGCCATCATTCCAAAGGGCGTTGAGACC
>JAQFVO010000687.1 GCA_027942505.1 Endozoicomonas sp.
TGAGTCTATTTTCCGTCCCCTAACAGGCGTTCCAGGGCAAGTTGCCCGGCAATGGTCTCTCGCTGGCGCACCAGGTGTACGTTACCACCATCAACCATGACTTCAGCGGCCCGGCTGCGCGTGTTGTAATTGGAGCTCATGACAAAGCCATAAGCGCCGGCCGAATACACCGCCAACAGATCCCCCTCCCTGATTGCCAAAGTGCGCTCTTTGCCGAGAAAATCACCGCTTTCGCACACTGGCCCCACTACATCATAAACCCGTTCAGGCGCGTGTGCTGTCCGATCAGCCGGCTCAGTGGTGTTGGCAATCGTGTGCCAGGCGCCGTAAATGGCTGGCCTGAGCAGGTCATTCATGGCGCCATCAACAATGGCAAAGTGCTTATGGCCTGTACTTTTGATCAGCTCAACGCGGGTCAACAGAATGCCGGCCTGGCCGGCAATGGAGCGCCCTGGCTCCACCAGCAGGGTCAGATCACCGTAGCCGCGCGCAACCAACCGCTGTTTGACGGCCACCAGGTAGTCTGCTGGCGCCGGTACGTCCTCATCCTGATACGACACGCCCAGCCCCCCGCCAATGTCCAGATGTTGCAGATGGATGCCCTGAGCTTGCAGTTGATCCATCAGTAACAGCAGACGATCCAGCGCATCCAGAAAGGGTTCGGTGTTGGTCAGCTGGGAACCGATATGGCAGTCGATCCCAGTGATGTCGATATGACTGAGTTCTCTGGCACGGTTATAAACGTCAATAGCCTTATGAATATCAATCCCGAACTTGTTGTCTTTCAGGCCGGTAGAGATATAGGGGTGAGTACGGGCATCCACATCAGGATTAACGCGCAGGGAGATTCGTGCCACACAGCCCATGGCCCGGGCCTCTTCCTGAGGGCGCTCAAGCTCCTGTTCTGATTCGATATTAAAACAGTGTACGCCCACTTCCAGCGCCCGTTGCAGCTCGTGGCGCTGCTTGGCCACGCCGGAAAACACCACTTTACCAGGGTCTCCACCGGCGGCCAGCACCCGTTCCAACTCGCCAACTGAAACAATATCGAAGCCGGCTCCGAGACGGGCCAGAACATTGAGCACCGCCAGATTGCTGTTTGCCTTGACTGCGTAACAGATCAGGTGAGGCCAGTCGGCCATAGCGTGCTGGTAAGCCCGGTAACCGGCCTCAAGGCCACGGCGGGAGTAAACATACAACGGCGTACCAAACTGCTGCGCCAACTGTTCGACCGGCACTTGCTCGGCAAACAGTGTCTGGCTGGCATCAGCGGCCGGCTGGAAGGTAAACCAATCCATACAGTCCCCCAATAAGGTAAATAAACCCGGCTACTTTTGTTGTGCATCGTCGCTGATGGTGCTGGCCGGTGGCTGGTAAAGCGGCCCTTTATGCCCGCAGCCTGCCAGCAGCACAAGGACCACGACAGACAGGGCAATAAATGACGCTTTTGGTACAGCAGTGAGTCTCATGGACGGATCTCTCAATGGGCTCTCATAACAGGCCATTCTAAACAGACCCGCCTGATCAGACCACCGTAATCGGTGACTAATTATGCAACCGTGTGCCGCTACCAGAGCCCGATTGAGGCCACGCGCAATTTATTTCCTGTGCCTTGATCATAATCTCCTATACTCGACACCGGATTTACGCCGGTCTGCGCCGTTTGCCTGAAAAATAGCCGGAATGAGTTGATAAATACCCGCACCCCCTTGAGGTCATCACTATGAGTAACCTGTATAAAACGGACTTTTACCAGTGGACGCGACAGCAGGTTGATCTACTGAAAAGGAATCAGTTTCGCGCCTTGGATCTGCACAATCTGATTGAGGAGGTAGACGACCTTGGTCAGGAAAAGATCAACACCATGGAAACTCATCTGACCCGCATACTGGTACTACTGCTGAAATGGCAGATTCGTGCGTTCAAGGAGGATTTGCGGACGCTGAGCCGCTGGTATCGCAGCTGGTTTATGGTGCTTGATTACAGTCTGGAAAAGGAACGGGGGATTGTGAAACGGTTGTTGATCAAAAACCCCAGT
The DNA here is from genome assembly GCA_027942505.1 of Endozoicomonas sp. Classification (GTDB taxonomy): domain Bacteria; phylum Pseudomonadota; class Gammaproteobacteria; order Pseudomonadales; family Endozoicomonadaceae; genus Endozoicomonas. The sequence continues at coordinate 2,039 of JAQFVO010000687.1, forward strand.
CTGTACGATTTGCTGGATGAGTCGTTGCTGGAGTGTTATCCCATCGCCTGTCGGGATGCGGCGCGGGAGCTGGAAATACCGGAGGAGGAGTTTCCTGATACTAATCCATGGTCGTTGGAACAGATTATGAGTGATGGGTTTCCGCCGGGGCCGGAGTAGTTTTTTGTTGGGGTTTGGGGAAATGACAAGCAGATTCAAACTCCCCCGAAGGGGTCGGTTAGTCTGGCTGTGTTTTTTGTCTGTCCCAAACGCGAAGAACCCGTCAGATGACGGGTTCTTTATGGGCTTTGCCGATTGAATGTCAGGCAACCACTTCCGGATTAGAAGTAGTAACGAGCCTGGAGGACTGCGGTGTCTTCCTTCTCTACGCCAGCAAGCTCGCTCTTTTCATATTGGTAAGTAGCAGACAGCTGAACCGGACCCTGAGTGTAGACAACACCAATTGGCATGGCTTTGATCTCTGATTCTGAGTCAACGCCTCCCTCTTCCCCATCCAACTGAATGTAACCACCCTCAACCTTGATCGTTTCGTTCAGCTGATAGCTGGCGTACAGTTCCATACCGTTAGCATCGTCAAATGATACGTCTGTTCCGGGAACGTCACGGTTTTCCAAATCAGAGTAGGTGAATGCAGCGTAGATTTTTTCTGCTTCATACTTCAGACCAAAGACGGTAGAAGTTGCTTTGTAATCCATTCCACCACTCACATTACCTACGTCTGCCTGGTTGTAGGCAGCACCAATGCTCAGACCCATCGGCAGATCATAGCTTACAGACATACCATAGGAACTGTCACGAACAACAGTCGCACTATCCAAGGTCATCTCTGGCTTACCCAGCTGAGTCTGGAGAGACAGATTCAGTCCCATTCTGCTGTAGCTGTATTGCAGAACGTCATCAGCACGGGCAGTACCGAGGGCGTCACCTTCTTCACCGTAATATCCGGAAGCAGCACCACTGGCAGGTGCAGCAGCGAAGCTATCGGTCCAGCCAGCTACTTTGCCGTAAGAAGACCAGGCCTTACCGAAAACCACAGTACCCAGCTGTTCGTTCATGACACCAACGTAGCCGAGACGGTTAGTCAAGAAACCATCTTCTTCCATGTTGTCATCAGTAATATCGAAGCCCCACTCAACCTTGGCAAAAGCGGTAGTAACTTCATTCAGCTTGTGCTCAAAGCCGAAATTAATACGGCTTGA
>JAQFVO010000769.1 GCA_027942505.1 Endozoicomonas sp.
TCCATACGGGTGAGCGACCTTATAAATGCCAGCAATGTGGGAAGTGCTTTGCACAAAAAATCAATTTGACAAGACACCAGCGAACCCACACAAGAGCAAAATCTTATGAATGCAAACAGTCTATATCTACAGCAATAGCCTGAAGTATCACATGTTAAAGCATCAGGAAAAGCCATGATCATCCGTTGCTCCTGCTTCCGTCTGGTGGGAATGCCGACGTATGGTTCAGTGTAATCTTATTGTCAAGATAATTACTGTCGTACATTAGTAGCAAACTGCCAGCCGACTCCCGGGTGACCCTACGAAAAAAACCATTGTGCATCTTCCCCCTCACGAGCAAAAGCCACCGGCGCACCGACACCACACAGGTAAAGCCAAAGGTATAAGCACGGTACCGGATAAATGACAGCCAAGATAGAAGAACCTAACAAGCCAGTGGTTGCTGCGCCAACCACATAACAGTCTGTGGCAAAGTCCAACAGGTGAATGGCATATTCGGACAACTTTTTAGTCTCAGCCCCTTCACCAATAGCGTGTTTAAACCCCTTATAGATGGTACAGGCAACGGCAGGCACCACAACGCCGACCAAGGCAACGGCCATGCCTCCGAAGACCAACGGAACAGTCAACAGGGTCGAGACCGGCAAAAGGGGTTTATCTATCGCATCCTTGATAAACCTGTAAGCCGTTTTGGCGGGCTTAATGGCATAGGCCCAAATACTGAGAGTGTCTGCGCTCTCTCCCCTGGCATTTTTATAAATTTTATAGACGGTACCACCAACAAGACCCAGTGCTCCGCCAACCGCACAACCAATAATGCAAGGAGGCAGGTGCACCGCGTTGTGCGTAAATCGCCAGATCATGCCAGTGTATTTAATAAGTTTGCGACCAGTGAAGGTCACATGAGACCTGAGTGACTTTGTTTCGCACCCCGGCTGCTGGTTGATCACACCGTTTAACGTCTGACTTGTCCCCATGGCATCCATACCAATGACTCCCTGTTATTAACTACAAAAATCTTATACCAACGGAGCTAATGAAAGAATGACCAGTGCGATAGTACTATTTACTGAGACATTAGTAGCAGTTTTGCAATAACCTTCACATGTTCGATGTTATCCAGCAAATAAAGACAATTACCGCAGAGGTAAAGATTTCTTCTCCATATTGATGTGCCTGCGAGGTCACGAGATGAAATTATTCTGTGACAGTTTATGGCTTTATGATCCCTGACTTAATCCTGGGTTATCCACAACACAGGAAACACCAAATGAAATGACCTTGCATCAGGCGAGGACCGGCTCAGAACAAAGAGCCTGAGCCGGTAAGCATGGAAGAATAGGACACTCACAATTTTCTCAACCAGAAAAAATGGAGATCCTTTTTTCGTTATGAAAATAAAAGGCAAATACTCAATGTCTGCCGTAATGGATCAAAAAAGACACCCACTTGTTCAATAAAGAAATATATGGGTGTCCTTCCCCCCCCCCCGCTGGCGTGGGGAAGACGCAGTTTGTAGGCGTCTTCTGTCAGCAGAGTGAGAAACACCCCCACGGGCGTGGGGAAGACTCAGCCGTCAGTTGCTTTATTTCATTAACATTAGAAACACCCCCACGGGCGTGGGGAAGACGGATCGCCAATAATGAGGATGGGGAGAGTTTGAGAAACACCCCCACGGGCGTGGGGAAGACTAGTCTGCCCTTTATCAAACTAAACCAGTTGAAGAAACACCCCCACGGGCGTGGGGAAGACATTGCCTTAATGCCTACAGACTGGAGTCGTTCGGAAACACCCCCACGGG
>JAQFVO010000817.1 GCA_027942505.1 Endozoicomonas sp.
ACAAATTCGATGAAGCAGAGATCAAAAAGAAGGGTAAAAGTATCAAGAACTTCTGCTTTGGAGTTTACTATAACAGGAACAGCGACGAATGCTCGCTGGCTAAGAAAGATTACATGAAACAAAACGCCAGAGAACGTCTGACTGCCATTAAATCCTACTGGGACAAACAAGTGGGAGAAACGGTGAAGAACTGGATAAAGACAGCCAATGAACTGAAATCACTGAAGGAAAATATGAAGAGCTTTTCTTTTCCTTTGTGGCCTTCGTGTTCTTCGTGGTTCAGGGCTTTTATGCTTTTTGCGAGAACCTCAATACATGGTGTCTGCAAGGCAATTAAGAAACTACCGCAGACTCCGCTGTCATTGCGCACAGTCCCTGTACGAAATGACAGCGGAGTAAAGCAATCGGCACTTTTTTTGTGACAATCTCGAAGGTAGGAATGACAGTGAATTTAGCGGTATGGACTTTAACGCTTGCCAGCACTAGTGATATTTGCCGGATGCTTAAATGCCAGCGGGTAGAGTCTCTGCTTGGTTTTTTCCTGTTATAAGGCTCGAGGTGAGGCTGCGTGGAACTCTAAATCTCACGCGGTGTCACAGCCACGTTGATGGTTGGAGAGGTTGGGGTTTTATCGTGAATATCCGTTATTCAACGGAAACTCGCTGCTCTATTTGTTTAGAGCCATATGACGAATCACAGGAGCATGAGGCTTACCGACTTAACTGTCAGCACGCTTTTGGCAGAAAGTGCATCAATGAGTGGGCTCTGAGAAGTAATAAGTGCCCTGTATGTGGATTAGATACTTTCCCGGCAGAGTTGTCGGGGAGGCTGGATGCATTGCGCAGGCTCGAACAGCGAATAATATTTATCCACCATCCAGAGACGATTTTTCTTGAAGCATTTTTCTTTTTCGGCGGCCTTGCTGTGACGTTGATGTTGATCCATATGCTGTACATGATCCTTGATATCATGCTGTACGTGATTCAATACATATTGCTTAAGTCCTAAGGGGTGTGGACTACGGGAAATTCGGCTCCGCAGACATCCTGGCACGACAAGGCAGAACTTCTGACCGGTTGATTACAGTATTATGGTCCCCCCTTGATGAGGTCGGCGTAAGCCAGCTCAGTCGCGCCAAAATACGGGCGTAAACAGAATCAGCACGGTAATGACTTCCAGCCTGCCCAAGAGCATACCGGCACTTAATATCCATTTTGCTGCATCGGGCAGGGAGCTGAAATTACCGGCCGGACCAATGATCTTGCCAAGACCCGGGCCCACATTGGCCACTGCTGTGGTTGCTCCGCTTACGCAGGTAACGGGGTCAAGTCCACACAGTGTCAGCAACAGACTCATAACGGTGATTAGCAAGACAAAGAAAAAACTGAAACCGATCAGTGAGCGCAGAATATCATCACTGATTTTCTGGCCGTTATAACGTTGCACAAAACAGGCTTTTGGATGAACCAGCTGTTTCAGCTGAACGTTCAGCAGCTTGCCACCAATCTGAAAGCGGAAAATCTTGATACCACCGGCCGTGGACCCTGAGCAGCCGCCAACGGAGAGTAAAAAGAAAAAGATCAGCTTGGCAAAGCCTCCCCACAGGGTGTAGTCGCCGTAGGCGTAGCCGGTGGTGGAGATGGTTGAGGTGGTGTTAAAGGAGACCAGCGTCAGAGATTGCCACAGGGTATAGCGAGAGTTATCCCACAGCCACAGACTGACAATCAGCCAGATCACCACAAGAAAGACGATAAACGCCTGTACCTGGTTGTCCCGGTAAAGATTGTGCAGTTCGCCCTGCATACAGCGTACAAAAAGAGTAAAGGGCAGGCTGGCCAGAATCATGAAGACCGTGCTGGTCCAGATGATCAGCGAGCTTTTGAAAAACCCCATGGAGGCATCAGATGTTGAGTAACCGCCGGTAGAAACCGTAGTCATGGCGTGATTGACGGCTTCAAACAGAGTCATGCCGCCCAGCACATACAAGTAGGCACAGGCCACAGTCATAATCAGATAGGCGATAACAATGCGCTTGGCAATGCTGCCAGAGCGGGGCAAGGCTTTTTCTGACCAGTCTGATGACTCGCTCTGAAACAGCCGCATGCCGCCGACTTTCAGCTGTGGCAAAACGGCCACCGCAACGACAATAAAGCCAATGCCGCCAAACCATTGCAGCAATGATCGCCAAATCAAGACACTGTGGGCCAGATGATCCAGCCCGACCAGAATGGTTGAGCCGGTGGTGGTGATGCCGGACATGGTTTCAAAAAATGCGTCGGTGTAACTGATGGGGAGTTTGAACCACAAAGGCAGTGCGGCAAACCCACTGACTGCCAACCAGCATAGTGTGGTCAGTACGAACACCTGTTTGGGCCGGATATTATAGTGCTCAGGTTTGCAGCTAAACATCAGAATCATACCAGCTGAGGCGGTGATGATCGCTGCCATGACAAACTCCCAGATATCGACGTTTTTGGTCAACAAGTCATAGAAGACCGGGATCAGCATGAATGCAGCCAGCGTACTCAGAAACAGACCAGTGACGTACAGTATCGGGCGGTGGCTCATTATTTCATCGACGATAAAAGGCGTGGGACAACAACGGACTGTCGCCAGCGACCGGGTGGAAAGTTAGAGGCAATGGACAACCAACGCAAAGTTTAGAAGCTAAAAGACTATGTTGACAAATGACGTGGTTGTGAAGATTCGCCAGCAGCCACAAGGGGGTGGGAATTTGCTGTACCATTATCGGATAAAGCAAATTCCGATCAGACATTTATATCCGGATCAGTGTCCGGCCAGTGACTTGGCCCAGGGTGAGTGCTTCGGCCATTTCAGGCACCGCTTGTAGTTCAATTTCCTGGGCAGCCTCCGTGTAGAATGACTCAGGTAGCAGCTCAGCCACGCGGTTCCAGGCGTGCACGCGTTGTTCAAACGGGCACATAACGGAGTCAACACCCAGCAGTTTCACGCCCCGAAGGATGAACGGCATCACCGTGGTGGGGAGATCGAAGCCACCAGACAGGCCACAGGCAGCAACTGCACCCTGGTAATAAATCTGAGCCAGTACTTTGGCCAGCACTTTGCTGCCCACTGTGTCGATACAGCCGGCCCACAGTTGTTTTTCCAGCGGGCGCGCTGGTTCCAGCAGTTCAGCACGGTCGATCACCCGGTCAGCGCCAATGGATTTTAACCAGTCGCCATTCTGGGGCCGGCCTGATGCTGCAACGACTTGATAACCTAACTGGTCCAGCAAGGTAATGGCAACGCTGCCGACACCACCGCTGGCGCCGGTGACCAGGATTTCACCTTTGTCAGGGGTGATGCCAGCGTTTTCCAGCGCCATCACGCAGAGCATGGCGGTCAGGCCGGCGGTGCCAATGATCATGGCCTTGCGGCTGTCCAGCGCTGCCGGCATGGGCACCAGGTAGTCAGCACGAACACTGGCTTTTTCCGCCATGCCACCCCAGTGGTTTTCACCAACACCCCAGCCAGTCAGGACTACGGCGTCACCTGGCTGATAGCGGTCGTCTTGTGATGAGATTACCCGGCCGGCGTAGTCAATACCCGGAACCATGGGAAATTCACGGACGATCTTGCCCTTGCCGGTAATAGCCAGCCCATCTTTGTAGTTAAGGGAGGAGAATTCAACACCGACAACCACATCGCCTGCTGGCAGGGCAGACTCATCCAGCTGTTCTATGGTGGCGATGGTGTTTTTGTCTTGCTGATTCA
>JAQFVO010000788.1 GCA_027942505.1 Endozoicomonas sp.
CGCCCGAAGACAGATTGAAAAATGTTAGAGATGCTGTCCATTATTGTGATAACGACCCATAAAAATTCGTAGTCGGACCAGTCGTGAGAAGCTGACGAGCTGGCAATTCAGGTTGGGGCAGGACATCACAATTCTGTTCGTCCAGAGTTGAAATGTTACTCCGTTCGACACTGGACACGATATAAAGTTTCATTTATTCCAGATGAACGTATACCTTCGCCTTTGCTGATCAATTCTTGTGCAATACTCCGTCTCTTGCGTGAAGTGATTTATCCTTAATGGTTATAAATAGCTATCATCCTATGCTGTTGTCACTTACTTCAGAGGCGGGTTGCTGACACCGCTTACCTGTATGGCCCAGCAAGCGAGGCTTTACCATGAACTGGACCCGTCAGCCTCGCCCACAAGTATGGTGTTTCAGGAAAAACCTTCCATCTATGGTTAGGAGTTGTCTTTAAATAATTTCCACATTTCAGGACGCTACCCGCAGCCCGCAGCCCGCAGCCCGCAAAGGCCCAACCGTTTGTGCTTTTGCGGGCTGCGGGCTGCGGGAGGCGGGTAGCGCCCCTGGAAACGTGGAAATTATTTCTAGACAATTCCTTAGGCCAATACAAACAGGGGAGAAGGCAGCTTAGGTCGAGCAAGGCCGGTCCCAAGCCGGAGCTGTCATCTGGGCAGGAGTGCCAGCTAAAGTACGTAAATTCAAACATTGTTGATCCCGGTATTGTCTTGTTGCAATTGAAATTTGATCATTGAGCTGGCATGGAATTGCGGTCTCTGGATTATATTTTGGCTGTAGTTCTCCTGCTACGACGACGCCTCGTTGATTAACAATGCATGACCACCCTCTTACCATCAAAACTGAGTACCAGCAGGTCGCCAGTTTGCTCATCACTGACCGTGCGTTGTTCATAAAAGTCAACAAAATCGCTGGCAACCTGTTCAGTTAATTTTATCGCTTGTCGTTTACCTGTCAGGCCCCAACAGTTTTCCTTGTGGTGCTCAATGGCCTGGTCATAGGAGCGGTCAATGACATCTCCAACTATGCACCTCCTTACACCATCTGAGTACTGGTCAACATGAAGATTGAGCTGGGCATCCAGCGGAAACAGGCTGCTGGC
>JAQFVO010000833.1 GCA_027942505.1 Endozoicomonas sp.
GGTGTGTTTCTGAAGTGCTTTGGGGGAGTGCTGGGCTACATCGTCAATGCGATGAAGTTCAGTGGCCTGAAGTTTGAGCATTTTGTCGCACAGACCTCAGTGCTGAGTTTTCTGGTTACAGAGGGAAGTTGTATTAAGAGCTGGCAACACTTTTCCAATCTGCTGCATTTTCGCCATAAGGCTGGGCTCACCGATCCCGGTACTCTGAATACAGTGATCCGGACAGTCGAAGACACTGGACCGATTTTTGTGAAAGTGGTCCAACCTGTCAGATCCTGCAGCGCCGTGTTTTAAGGAGTTGTTCTGAAATAATGTCCACATTTTCAGGGACGCTGCCCGCTGCCCGCAAAAGCAGAAACGATTGGGCCTTTGCGGGTAGCATCCTGAAATGTGGACATTATTTAAAGACAACTCCTAAGTAGCCCGGGGTTGGCGGGGGCGACCTTTTCCATGGTTCTTTAACGTCGAGAATCCGAGTAGGGGAACTATTTAGAACGTTGGTTATCCAAATCTGCGGATGACTCGAATGTCTGAGGTGGGCGAACAGGCTACCACTCAGTGTGCGTTGAGTTCTGTCTTTAACGTCCAGAACCAGGAAAACAGGCGCTTGATTCCTATTCTGTGAACTGCTCTGAGGGACAAACAGTGAATCGGGCATTCCTGCACACAGGTAGCTCTTCGAACCAGCCATGTACTCCTTTCCAGAGCGATGACTCCCCGTCCGAACGCACTGCACCGAGCGTTAGATCGTCAGCCGATTCAAGTAATGGTGAAGCGCCTGCTTGTTGGCCGGGTAAAACCATTAGCCGACGGGAGTGCGTTGCAATAGTTCAATATGACCATGAATCAGACAGCAACTCTGTCGCCCTTAATCAGCAGTCCACCATCGGTCAGCAGGAGCCTGAGCCACAGGCAGATGATGGTGGTCTGTGGCAAGTGGTCAGTCGGCGCAGGTCAGGAAATAAACAACAAAAGTCGTTTAATGCTGTGCCAGCTGGTCATAGCGATGCTCGAGTCACTGTCCGGGCAAAGAAACCATCAGCAAACCAATTGACCGAAAACAGATCAGCTGGCAATCGAGTGATCGGACAAAGATCACGCCTTCAGAAACACACC
>JAQFVO010000844.1 GCA_027942505.1 Endozoicomonas sp.
CGCAGCCGCTGCAACAGGGGTTGCCACTGGGCATCATGCCAGGGCAGAGGTTTAAGAGGAAAGCTACTCACCATAAGGTACGACTCACCATAGAATTGATCCGGGCCGGGACAATCCCGCCACCAGAAACGCTAACCCAGGCGAGCCTGCAATGCACCGACAATCTGCTGCTCGACATTGGCAACCGACTGACTGGCATCAATCACCACATACTGATCAGCAAAACGGGCCGCCCGTTGCAGATAGACCGAGCGCACCCGATGAAAGAACTCGATCGCCTCCTGCTCAATGCGATCGAGCTCGCCACCCTCGGCAGTGGCACGCCCTCTGGCGCGAGCCAGCCCCACTTCCGGGGCAACATCGAGCAGCAAGGTCATATCCGGACGACGATCGCCTTGTACCAGCTGCTCCAGCACGGCAATGCGCTGTTCATCGATACCACGCCCACCACTTTGATAGGCATAAGTAGCATCTGTAAAGCGATCACACACCACCACCTTGCCAGCGGCCAGAGATGGCTCAATACGCTCGCTCAGGTTCTGACTGCGAGCGGCAAACATCAACAGCAATTCGGTAGTATCCGATACCTGCTCTTCATGCTCCCCCAGCACCAGGGCGCGCAACTGCTCCGCCAGCGGGGTGCCCCCGGGTTCACGGGTGGCAATAAACTCATGCCCACACTCTTGCAGCCAGCGCAGCACCACCGCTTTGGCAGTGGTTTTACCGGCCCCCTCAACGCCTTCAATCGTTAGAAAAAAACCCATTAATCTCTCAGTACTTTGTGCCAAAGTGATTGCTAGTTGACCGTAGAGCGATAATCCTCACGACGCTCAGTGATCTGATACTTTCTTACCGCCTGATTATGCTCAGACAGCGTGTTGGAAAAATGGTGCGTACCATCGCCGCGGGCAACAAAATAGAGGCTTTGACCGCTGGCCGGATTGAGCGCCGCATTAATCGCATCACGCCCTACGCTGGCAATAGGCGTGGGCGGCAGCCCACTGATCCGGTAGGTGTTGTAAGGGGTCAGTTCACGCAACATGCTCCGATTCAGCTTGCCGGCGTAGCGCTCCCCCAAGCCGTAGATCACCGTTGGGTCGGTCTGCAGGCGCATCTTTTTTTCCAGCCGGCGCACAAACACCCCGGCAATGTCTGGTCGCTCGGACGGTACGCCGGTCTCTTTCTCAATGATTGACGCCATAATCAGCGCCTGATACGGCGACTGGTAAGGCAACCCGTCAGCTCTGCCGGCCCACTCCTGGTTCAGCACCGACTTAAGCTGCTCATGCGCCCGGTCCAGAACATCGCTGACAGCAGTACCCGCCGGAAACCGGTAAGTATCGGCAAAGAAGAGCCCTTCAAGGTTCTCAGTTTCCGGCACCCCCTCAATGTCCGGCTTGATCGCAGTTCGCAGTTCAGCCAGCGTCATTGGCTGCACCAGTTTTGGGTGCTGGTTCAAAGCAACCAGCAGCTCTTTAAGTGTCAGACCTTCGACCAGCGTGATGCTGTAATCACGGATATCACCGGTAATAAACTTGGTCAGCAACTGGCTATTGGTGGTGCCCGGACTGATCAGGTACTCACCGGCGTGCAGGTCTGCAGCCGCTCCCTCAAGCCGGGCAAAGAGGGCAAAAAGCTTCGGGTATCTTACCACATTGGCCGCCGCCAGGCGCTCAACCACCCGGCCCAGGTGATCGCCGCGGGAAATAACAAATTCAGCATCAGCCGCCAGCGCGACAGGTTGCTGCGCATACCAGCGCAAGCCGTACCAGCCACCAGCCACAGTCAAGCCAATCAACAACGTGGCAACCGACAACCCCCCGATTACTGCCAGCAGTAACTTTTTAACCATGCAATTTTTCCAAAACACAATCACGAATAAGCGTCGTTACCGGACCAATCGGCCACACCTTGTCTGCACATTCAACTACCGGCCAGACACCGTTTACGCTGTTACAGAGAAAAACCTCCGCAACATCCAAAAGCGGCGACACCAGCTCCTCCCTGACCGCCAGCCCCCGACAGCGAGCCAAGTCAATGATGAAATCCCGACACACGCCGCGCACACCACAAAACGACAAATCCGGGGTAATCAACTCACCGCTGTGGGTGACGACAAACAGGTTACTCATAGTACCTTCAATCAGGTGACCATGGTCATCACACAGCAAGCCCTCGTGGTAGTGATCCCCTTGCCACTCATTCCTGGCCAGCACCTGCTCAAGACGATTCAGGTGTTTCACTCCGGGCAGCGCACTACGGGCCAGGCGTAACTGACACATTCTCACCCGGGCACCAACAAAAGCGGGATCAGGGTCACGCTTCGCTAAAGGATGCAGCGACAGAATGCGCCGGGGGGCATCACAGCCTTGCGGATTATAGCCACGCCCGCCACTGCCACGGGTAACAATGACCTTCATCACCGCGCAGTCAGCCGCGCAGGCCGGCAAAAAAGCAGCTACTTCATCCAGCAGCTGCGACAGGTTCAAGGTGATACCAAGGCGTTGACAGGAATCTTGCAAGCGATGCCAGTGATACTCATCCAGTGTCGTTTTTCCGCTGGCCACACGAATAGTCTCAAACAGACCATCACCGTAAGCCAGACCACGATCGGAGGCCGGAATCAGCTCTTGCGGCACACCATTGACCCATACGTCACTCATAGCGGGAAAAAGCCAAAGTCACATTGGTACCGCCAAAGCCAAAGGAGTTGGACAAGACGTGCTTCATCGCTACCTCTCTGGCCTTGTGCGGTACATAGTCAAGATCACACCCTGCGCCCGGCTCATCCAGATTGAGGGTGGGAGGCGCCAACCCCGTTATCAAAGATTGAATGGCAAATACCGCCTCGACAGCGCCAGCCGCACCGAGCAGATGACCTGTCATCGACTTGGTTGAACTGATCGCCAGCTGCGCGGCATGGCCAGCAAATACCGTGTGCATCGCTTGCGTTTCGGCCACATCGCCAGCAATGGTGCCGGTTCCATGGGCATTAATGTACGACACATCCTCAGGATTCAGACCGGCATCGTCCAGGGCAGAGAGCATGGCACGGGCAGCACCACGGCCACTTTCCGGCGGTGATGTCATGTGCCAGGCATCGCCACTCATACCGACACCACTGAGTTCAGCGTAAATATGGGCACCGCGCGCCCGGGCGTGGTGATACTCTTCAAGCACCAGAATACCGGCACCATCCCCGAGGACAAAACCATCCCGACCGGCATCCCAGGGGCGACAGGCTTTTGCCGGTTCATCGTTACGGGTCGACAACGCCCTGGCCGCAGCAAAACCAGCTATACCCAAGGCCGACGACCCTTTTTCCGCGCCACCTGCCACCATCACATCGGCATCACCATAGGCAATGGTGCGCGCCGCCAGGGCAATCGCATGGCTGCCAGAAGCACAGGCTGTTGAGGTGGCGAAATTAGGCCCTTGCAGATTGTATTTCATGGAGGCCCAGCCGGCGGCCATATTGACAATGGCAGAAGGAATAAAGAAGGGTGATATCCGTCTTGGGCCACCTGTGAGCATGGCGCTGTGGTTTTTCTCAATAGACGTCAATCCACCAATACCAGAACCGATTGCAACGCCATAACGATGTGCATTTTCTTCATCGATAATAATACCGGCGTCGTTAATCGCTTCAGCAACAGCGGCAATACCGTACTGAATGAACACATCGACTTTACGGGCATCTTTTTTTTCCATGACCCCATGAGGGTCAAAACCTTTTACGGCGCCACAAATACGCACACTGAAGGCACTGGTATCAAGATGGGTTATGGCATCAATACCACTGCAACCTGCCAGCAGACTGGACCAACTTTCCTGAACACTGTTACCAACAGGGGTAATAGCCCCCATTCCTGTCACAACAACTCTTCTGCGCGCGCGCGATGATAACCGTTCTGTTTTTTGTTCCTTTAACAAGAATGCCTCTCCTGACAGGTGTCCATTACTGATTCGCCTGGCACGAATACCCAAACAACAATACCGTTTTCGTTACGCTGGCACTTATACCGCAGCAGTTCCCCATAAACAACAAAAGCCGCTGACACCAGTCATGCGGCTTTTGGTTTCCACACCCTGCTTCTACACCAACCTGAAACCAGAATGAGGCAGAAAGAAAGCGGTACTAAAGATCAAGAGTGAGCAACAACGTAGTCGATCGCTTCCTGAACAGTGGTGATTTTCTCGGCCTCTTCATCAGGAATTTCGGTTTCGAACTCCTCTTCCAGCGCCATCACCAGTTCAACAGTATCCAGAGAGTCCGCGCCGAGATCCTCTACGAATGACGCACTGTTAGTTACTTCGTCTTCCTTCACGCCAAGCTGTTCGCAAACAATCTTCTTAACGCGCTCTTCAATGGTGCTCATACCGTGTTGTGCTCCTATCGATATACGGTGCAGCCTGAGGCTACAGGTGGCCTAGTGTATATGGTCAATTATAAGAATTTCAAGCCATTAATTCATATACATGCCGCCATTGACATGCAAAGTCTCGCCAGTGATATAACCGGCTGACGCGCTGGCCAAAAAGGCAACAACCGCAGCAATTTCTTCTGGCTGACCGAGTCGGGCCAGGGGAATCTGATCGAGTAACATTGACTGCTGCTGCTCGGGCAGTGCGCGGGTCATATCGGTTTCAATAAAGCCAGGTGCAACGGTGTTGATGGTGATGTTTCTGGAGCCCACTTCACGCGCCAGCGCCCGGGTAAACCCTTCAACCCCGGCTTTGGCCGCTGCGTAGTTAGCCTGACCCTGGTTACCCATGGAGCCCACCACCGAACTGATGTTAATAATGCGCCCCCAGCGCGCCTTGGTCATCCCGCGCAGCACCACTTTACTCATGCGAAAGATGGCACTGAGGTTGGTATTGATCACATCGTCCCACTCGTCATCCTTCATGCGCAGCATAATATTATCGCGGGTAATGCCGGCATTATTGACCAGAATCAATGGGGCGCCGTACTGCTCAGTGATGCCTTTAATCACCTCCTGACAAGCGTCGGGAGCAGTAACGTCCAGTGCTACTCCCTGCCCTTGCAGACCTTCTTCGCCAAGCATCGCGCTAATGGCTTCGGCGCCGGTCGCAGTAGTCGCCGTCCCGATAACGGTGGCCCCGGCCTTGCCTAATGCCAGGGCAATGGCACGCCCGATACCACGGCTGGCCCCGGTCACCAGGGCAACTTTGCCAGCCAGCTGCTGTTCAACAGTCATTTTCCATCCATTCCTTATTGATTAGTGTCTGCCAGCAACTCGGTCATTGCTGCGGCTGACTCCAGCGAAGCAATAGGCGCGCGTCGTGCAATACGCTTATTCAGTCCGGCCAGCACTTTGCCCGGACCGCACTCGGCAAAACGGCCAACACCATTGGCCAACATAACCTCGACTGACTCAACCCAACGCACCGGGCTGTAGAGTTGAGCCACCAGGTTCGTCTTTAACTGCGTCGGATCAAGACAGACAGTGGCAGAGACATTCTGCACCACGGCGATCGCCGGGGCCTGTATTTCTACGTTGGCCAGTTCCACAGCAAGACGTTCTGCTGCCGGTTTCATCAGGGCACAGTGAGAAGGCACGCTGACCGGCAGCTCAATAGCCCGCTTGGCACCGGCCTCTTTGGCGCACTCCATAGCGCGGGCCACGGCCGCCACCTGACCGGCAATAACCACCTGACCGGGGGCATTGAAATTCACTGCTTCAACCACATCACCGTCGGCGGCCTTAGCGCAGGCAGCCACCACGTCGGCATCATCCAAACCGATAATGGCCGCCATGGCACCAGCGCCGGGCGCCACAGCGTCCTGCATAAAGCGCCCACGCAGACGCACCAGCCTGAGTCCATCGGCAAAGCTCATAGCGCCAGCGCAGGTCAGGGCTGAGTACTCGCCCAGACTATGGCCAGCCATCATCGCCGGCACGTCGCCATGGCGGGCCTGCCACACGCGCCACAGCGCGACGCTGGCGGCCAGCAGTGCCGGCTGAGTGTTTTCCGTCTGGTTAAGCTGTTCCACAGGCCCGGCACTGATCATCTGCCACAGATCAAAACCGAGTATGTCCGCCGCCTCGGCAAAGGTTGCCTGAACCTCAGCCACGCCAGCGTACTCAGCCAGCATGCCCACCTGCTGAGACCCCTGGCCGGGAAAGACAAAAGCAAGCTTGTCCATCATTTAATGTCGCTCTTCTTTGTTGTTCTCTGCTACCGAAGCAGGCAGAGTTCCAAACCCATCAACCACTTAGACCCGAAATGCACCGGCCCCCGGAAAAACCGCAGCAATTATAGGAAAAATAGACAACAAGGTAAGTAAATTTATGTTTCCTTGCGATTACAAACTGGTGCACGCAGCGGGCACACAACAACCGCTCTCATCGGCACAGCCACCGGCAACACAGGTAATAAATTCGACATTTTGCCACACAAAGCCTGATCAGGTACTAACCTGTCCTCCGGGTTCACACAAAATGCCCAAGTGACGCGGCAAAGAATTAATACGTCGGTATGTAGCGGCGATTCACCCTCCGTTTAATCAACTCAGGTTTAACAATGGACAGTCAACCACTCACGTTATCGTCAGCCTACCAAAAGAGTGCACTGCAGGGCCGAGACCGGAAAAACGAAAAAAGTCAGTTTCAGTTTCACCAGGTCAAGGCCAATCAATCCGGTGACACATCACTACTGCATGGCGGTGCGATCCAATCGTCCGAAGGTGCCAGAAAACCCCGGCAACAGCTGCGAAAACCCAGACAGGCAGAGAAAGCAATAACAAGCAGCCCCACTCAAGCCCCCACCACCACAGAACAGAGCAGAGGCAGCAAACTGCAGGACGGCCTGATCGCTTTTCTAAACGTCAAGGCAGGCCTTGATAAAGACCAGTTCAGCAAACATATAACAATCATCACGAAACACTCATTGAACGACATTCATCAATTAATTGGTGGTGATCCCCGGGACAATAGTCTTCGCAAGCGCATCATTCTCGGTGATGCCCTCAATGCGTTTAACCGGGAAATCAACAAAGCATTTTTCAACACGTGGTACTACGCCAAAGACCTGTTAAATAAAGACCCCAAAGTGCCCCCGCCAGTCGTCAGCAACATCATGGTTACCGTCATGAATGATTTGTATAAGACGCTCAGCACACAACGCCTGCAG
>JAQFVO010000863.1 GCA_027942505.1 Endozoicomonas sp.
GGTGACTGGCCTGAGTCCTGCAAAGTGCCCTCAGAGAATGCTCTGTGTCAGCAATTCTCGGTCAGCCGCATGACCGCCCGCAAGGCCTTGCAGGAGCTGACCGCCTCCGGTGTGCTGATGCGCCAGCAAGGCTTGGGTACCTTTGTCGCACCGCTGCGACCGCAATCCTCCATGCTCACCATCCGCAATATTGCCGATGAGATTCGCGAGCGGGGCAGCGGTTATCGCAACAGACTGGTATCTCTGACCGAGCTGCCAGCACCTCAGGCCGTCGCCATCTCCCTGGAGCTGCCCGAGTCGGCCAGCGTATTCCACTCCATTATTGTCCATTACGAGAACGACTTACCGCTGCAGTGGGAAGAGCGCCATGTAAACCCCCGTTTCGCCCCGGACTATTTACAGCAGGACTTTGCCCACCAGCCACCCAACGTTTACCTGAACCAAGTGGCAGCAATGACCGCCGCCACCCATATGGTGGAGGCCATTCTCCCCTCCCGGACCGTTGCCACTGCGCTGGCCATGGAGCATGGCGCGCCCTGCCTGAAAATCACCCGCCGCAGCTGGTGCCGCCATGGCGTGGTCAGCCTGACCCGGTTACTGCATCCGGGTAACCGCTACCGCCTGGGCGATCATCTGCAATTTACCTGATGGGAATTACTGAAGAAGAGGTAACCATGACAAGCGTACCCGGAACCAGACGTTTTGACCCACAGCGCACCATCCGCGCCCCCAGGGGCAGTGAGCTGAATACCTGCAGCTGGCAGGTGGAGGCACCGCTGCGGATGCTGATGAATAACCTTGACCCGGAAGTGGCCGAACACCCCCAGCAACTGGTGGTCTATGGCGGTATCGGCCGGGCAGCCCGGGACTGGGCCTGCTACGACCAGATCGTCGCCACCCTCAAGCGGTTGCAAGAGGACGAAACCCTGCTGGTTCAGTCCGGTAAGCCTGTAGGCGTGTTCAAGACTCACAGTGAAGCACCCAGGGTGCTCATTGCCAACTCCAACATTGTGCCGTACTGGGCCAACTGGGATCACTTTCACGAGCTGGATAAGCAAGGCCTGATGATGTACGGCCAGATGACCGCCGGTTCGTGGATTTACATCGGCTCTCAGGGGATTGTGCAGGGCACCTACGAAACCTTTGTGGCCATGGCCAAAACCCATTTCAATGGCGATGCAACTGGCAAATGGATTCTCACCGGCGGGCTGGGCGGTATGGGTGGTGCTCAGCCGCTGGCAGCCACCATGGCCGGTTTTTCCATGCTGGCTTGTGAAGTGGATGAGTCGCGGATCGACTTCCGCCTCAAGACCCGCTACCTGGATAAGAAAGCCACTACACTCGATGAGGCACTGACCCTGATCGAACAGGCCCAAGCACAAGGCAAGGCAATCTCCGTTGGTCTGCTAGCCAACGCCGCCGACATTTTCCCCGAACTGGTGGCACGCAACATCACACCTGACGTGGTGACCGACCAGACCTCCGCCCACGACCCGCTGAACGGCTACCTGCCCAGCGGCTGGACCCTGGCGCAGGCCAAAGAGCAGCGCCAGAACGATGCCAGTGCGGTCACCAGGGCGGCGCGCGAGTCCATGGCGGTGCAGGTGCGCGCCATGCTGGCCCTGCAACAGCGCGGTGCGGCGACGGTGGACTACGGCAACAATATCCGCCAGATGGCCAAAGAGGTCGGCGTGGACAATGCCTTTGACTTCCCGGGCTTTGTCCCGGCTTATATTCGCCCGCTGTTCTGCCAGGGCATTGGGCCATTTCGCTGGGCAGCGCTCTCCGGTGACCCGGAAGACATCTATAAGACCGACAAAAAGGTCAAAGAGCTAATTCCCGACGACCCACATCTGCATAACTGGCTCGATATGGCCCGCGAGCGCATCGCCTTTCAGGGGTTGCCGGCTCGTATCTGCTGGGTCGGCTTGAAAGACCGGGCGCGCCTTGGCCAGGCTTTCAACGACATGGTGGCCAGCGGTGAGCTGAGTGCGCCGGTGGTGATCGGCCGGGATCACCTGGACTCTGGCTCCGTCGCCAGCCCTAACCGGGAGACCGAGGCCATGCTCGATAGCAGCGACGCCGTCTCTGACTGGCCGCTGCTCAATGCCCTGCTCAATACCGCCTCGGGAGCCACCTGGGTGAGCCTCCACCACGGCGGCGGCGTGGGCATTGGCTACAGCCAGCACTCCGGCGTGGTGATTGTCGCTGACGGCAGCGATGCCGCGCGAGAGAAGCTGGGCCGGGTACTGTGGAATGACCCGGGCACCGGCGTTATGCGTCACGCCGATGCCGGCTACGACATTGCCCAAACATGCGCCATGGAGAACGGGCTGGATCTACCCATGTTGAGCGGAGGGCGAAGTCATGATTGAGCTGGTCATTACCCCCGGCAAACTGTCCCTGCACGATCTACGCAAAGTCAGTCGCAACCCGGTGCAGGTCAAGCTTGACCCGGCCTGCTATCCGGCCATCACCAGCAGCGTTGACTGTGTCAACAAAGCGCTGGCCGAAAACCGTGTCGTCTACGGCATCAACACCGGCTTCGGCCTGCTGGCCAACACCCGCATTCCTGATGAGCAGCTTCAGGCCTTGCAGACCAGCATTGTGCTCTCCCACGCCACCGGCGTCGGCCAATTTATGGATGAGAGTACCGTGCGTCTGATGATGGTGCTGAAAATCAACAGCCTCGCCCGAGGGCTTTCCGGCGTCCGGCTGGAGCTGATCGAAGCACTGATCCGGCTGGTCAATCTGGGTATCTACCCCTGCGTGCCGGAAAAAGGCTCGGTGGGTGCCAGTGGTGATCTGGCGCCACTGGCCCATATGAGCTGCCTGCTGCTGGGCGAAGGCCATGCCATGGTCAAGCAGCAGCAGGTATCGGCCATGGACGCCCTGAGCCAGGCCGGAATCGAGCCAATGAAACTGGCGCCCAAAGAGGGCCTGGCGTTACTGAACGGCACTCAGGCCAGCACCGCCTTTGCCTTGCAGGGGCTGTTTGGTGCTGAAGACCTGTTTGCCTCGGCCATTATCAGCGGCAGCCTCTGCGTTGAAGCCGCCATGGGCAGCCGCAGCCCCTTTGACGCCCGCATCCACCAGGCACGAGGACTGGCCGGACAGATTGACGTAGCCGCCGCTTATCGCCAGATACTCGATCACAGCGACATCGAACAGGCCCACGCCAATTGTGACAAAGTTCAGGACCCCTACTCCCTGCGCTGCCAGCCCCAGGTGATGGGCGCCTGTCTTGAGCAGATTCGTTATGGCGCCAGATTGCTGGAAGTGGAAGCTAATGGCGTCACCGATAACCCGCTGGTATTTGCCGACGATAACGTCATTCTTTCCGGCGGTAACTTCCACGCCGAACCCACCGGCATGGCGGCCGAAGCACTGGCGCTGGCCATTGCTGAAATTGGCGCCATCAGTGAGCGGCGTATTGCTCTGTTAGTGGATCAGCACCTCAGTGGCCTGCCGCCATTTCTGGTACAAAACAGCGGCGTCAACTCCGGCTTCATGATCGCGCACAACACGGCAGCGGCGCTGGCCAGTGAGAATCGCTGTTTGTGTCATCCTTCGGTAACCGACAGTCTGCCCACGTCAGCCAATCAAGAGGATCATGTCTCCATGGCGACCTATGGTGCGCGCCGTTTACGAGAGATGAACGGCAATACTGCGGCAATTGTTGCCATCGAGCTATTGGCGGCAGCGCAGGGCGTGGATATGAGAAAGCCCCACAAACCATCTGAGCGGTTGCAGCAGGTGATGGCAACAGTGCGTAAGGAGATAGCTTTTTATGATCGGGACCGCTACTTCTTCCCCGATATCCAGAAAGCTTCAGAACTGGTGGCCAGCGGGCAGTTTAACCGGTATATGCCGACAAAATTGCTGGTCAGTTTGTAGGTGATTTTTGCGCTGGGAGGTGGATCCCCACCTTCGCCAGGATGACGGGAAGCGGAGTGATCTGAGTCTTTACGGAACCCTCGAAAGAGGCCATTGCAAAAGGCTCTGAAAAGAAGGGAACCACGAAGAACACGAAGAGCACAAAGAAGAGCTTTTCTTTTCCTTTGTGGCCTTCGTGTTCTTCGTGGTTCAAGGCTTTTATGCCTTTTGCGACACCCTCGATCACGGGCAATAACGAATGGTTGGTATTTTCTAAATTGTGCCCCCCTTTCTCTCGGCTTCTAACGTACTACTGTCAACCATCAACATGTAACGGCGGTCTTGCCAGCACAGACCGAGACCACTGCCATCGGATTCAGGCACCTTGAACTTTCTGAGCACACCGCTGTACATCATATCGGCCAGATCCTTGAGCTCCCTCTGACAAGACTCTAGCTGGTCAGCAGTTATCTGCTTCGGGTCGATCTTAAGCAGATCGCCCAGGTCAGCTATAAAATGCCCATGTGAGAACGCTCCGTGAGCGAACGCAGCGTTATAAATTTTCCGCTTGTAATCACTGGAGGTCGCAAACTCTCTCAGCTTGTCGGCAACAATGTGCTCGCCATCAATTTTTGATACTTCTTCCAGATACTCATCGATCGCTTGCTCAATGACGAATTGAATAGATTGCACCACATCAGTAGATTCAATTTGAGCGATCAGCTCTTCTATGCTGGCGTTAGTCCATTGCTCATTTTTGTAATACAGCGCAAATACTCCGCGAAAAAACGCGGCACCGTCATGTTTAGGCAGTTCCAGCCGAGTAAAGGGGGCCTCGGGCCCATTTGCCGGTCTTGCCGATGACGCTTTGCGATCAGCCAGCATCTGTTCCAGCTGCTCCTCCAACTCCTGGTGCTCCTGCTGATCCTTCTCCAGCCTCCATCGCAGTGCCTTCTCCAGCTCCTCTGCCTTTTGCAGCTCCTTCGCCAGCTCCTCTTGCTCAAAACAGGCCCGGGGATCCTCAAGCTGATGACTTCCGTAAGGTTCCATCATCTCTTCACTGAGCCATCTTTTGAGCGCGAATTTATCATCTGCCGGAGTCTCTGGCAGGAGTAATGTCTCTCGTTCACCATCATTGTCAATGGTTATTGAAGGCCCATCGCCAAACTGAATCTGAACTTTGGGCCATTGCAGCAAATCAACCTGCCTTGTAAAGGCCTCTTTGTTATCCGGGGGGATGCTGGCTAACAGGTCACCGATTTGCGGACCGTGTTGAGCGATGTTCTGGCTGTATTTTTCCTTGAGAGCCGGGTAATTAGGATCATCTCGCCATGCCTGCACAGCGCTTTCGGTCAACTGCATGGCACTACTCAATAATGCCGCCAACTGCCCGGGTTCTATTGCCTTG
>JAQFVO010000880.1 GCA_027942505.1 Endozoicomonas sp.
CTGGAAATATTCGATGCCAATGGCAACAGTGTTCACGGCCCGATCGCTTTTGGTGGTGCAGCGCCGAGTGTTGACGACAACACCCGTAATCTCACCAAGGTGATAGAGCTCAGCGACGGGACACTTGCTACCAGCTATGAAAGTGCTGGTACCTGGTACGTCCAGCGTTGGAACGACGATGGCACTGCACTCGGTGATGCCTTTGACGTCAGTGACACCGATGTGGTGGTCGAAGCCAGTGTGCAGCTGACGGCGGTTGGCGATGGCTTAATGGCCACGTTCGTGGCGGCCGATGCTGACGGTGACGGTGTTTACGCCCGGCTGTTCGGCAGCAGTGGGTTTGTAATGAGTGACCCGATACTGATCAATGACACCGCTACTGGCAACCAGCTGGCACCGGCAGTCACTGAGCTGGCGGATGGCTCCGTCAAGGTGGTCTGGAGTAGCAATCAAAGCGGCGACTCAGACATTTACCAAAAGAGCCTGGTGCTCGGTCAGCAGGTGGAAGAACACGCTCAGCCTGGTACGATCGTTGGTCAAGTGTCCGCCTCTGACTTGGATGGTGATGTCCTGACCTTCAGCCTGACCGACGATGCCGGCGGCCGCTTTGCCATTGATGCCAATACCGGTGTTATCAGTGTGGCCAGTGCTCTGGATTATGAGAGTGCCACTGTTCACAGGCTGCAGGTCAGAGTGACTGACCCACATGGTGCACACAGTGAGCAAATGTACGTTGTTTCCGTCACAAACCTGCACGATGCAGCGGTGATCGGTGGTGACGATACTGGCTCCGTGACCGAAGATGACAGCAATGACCTGAACGCTAATGGCGAGCTGGTTAGCAGTGGTACCCTCACCATTAGTGATCAGGACAGTGTCGAGGAGTTTGTTGCAGGCAACTACAACGGCCAGTACGGCGCTGTTACTCTCGACGCCGCCGGTAACTGGACCTACACCGTTGATAACAGCCTGACGGCGGTGCAGTCACTGCTGACTGACGATACTCTGGTCGATACCATCACCGTTCAATCGGTGGATGGCACCAGCCACGATATCAACGTGACCATCAACGGTGTGGATGCAGCACCGGTGCTGGAGCAGATGGAAAATACCAGCGTTGTGGCCGTTTATGATTTTGCCGAAGGCTCAGGCCTGAGCAACAGAAACCAGGCCCGGCATGACCATGACGTGAGGTTTGATGACGGGATAGTTCGCAGCGGTAGCGGTGTCACCCTGACCACTGGCAGCGGTACTATCGACTCGATGGTCATCGGCAGCGATATTACCATCGCTTCCACCTTTACCTTCAACAGCCACAGTTCCCCAGCGTCGATTGTTGACCTCGGTAATGGCAGCCCGTCGGATAACATTATCATTACCAGCCCGGAATCCGGGCGTATCGAGGCTCACATCTACGACGGTAGCGTTCTTGTGGGCAATGTCGGCGTAGACAATTTCTACACCTTGGGAGAAACCTTCCACGTTGCTCTGACTGTTGATGCCGACGGCCATATGCGCCTGTACAAAAACGGTGTCGAGATGGGGGATGACCCCAATGGTCAGGCGCCCGCTGCCGTAACCCGAACCAGTAACCTGATAGGCAAAGACAACTGGGACAATAATGCGGTTGCCGATGGCACCATCAAGGATCTGGTCATTGTTGACCAAGCCCTGAATGCGGGCAGCATAAGTACTCTCTATCACTTATCAGCAAGTGACCAGGCAGATCGGTTGGATGTGGTGTCTGATCAGGAGCAGGTGGCCAACGACACGGTCAGCGATGAGCAGACCGAGGCCTCCGTGGCGGCCTTGCCCGATGGTGGCCACATCGTCGTCTGGATCTCTGATGACAGTGGTCAGGACGTGGTGATGGCCCAGCGCTATGATGCCACCGGTGATCCTCAGGGTGGTGAGTTCCAAGTCAGTGCCACGGTACTTTCCGGCTCTGAAGAGTTCCAGTCACCAGCCGTGGCGGTTCTTGATAATGGCAACTTTGCCGTTAGCTGGTCACACCACGAAAGCAGCTCCTCGATCAAGGACAAGGTACGTTTCTTCAGTGCTGATGGCACTGCTCTGACCAGTGACCAGAACTATTCACGGCTGAATGAAGAGGACTCCGGGATCAATGCCCTGGGCGATAATCGCTACGCTATTTCCCTGGTGGATACCGACGCGAGCCCCCACCAGGTCAAGGTTCGTATTTTTGATCAGTCGGGTAGCCCTGAAAGTAACGTCATCATTGCCAATGTAACCAGCTCGCAGTGGACACTGCCGGATATAGCGGCCCTCGATAACGGTGGCTTTGCCATAACCTGGCGTGACGACCGAACAGCTGGCGATAGCGGCCAACTGCAAATACTCGATGCCGATGGCAACAGTGTTCATGGCCTGATCGCTTTTGGTGGTGCCGCGCCAAGTGTTGATGATAACAGTCATAATCTCACCAAGGTGATACAGCTCAACAATGGTACCCTGGCCACCAGTTATGAAAGTGCCGGTACCTGGTACGTCCAGCGCTGGAATGACGATGGCACCAGGTGCGGCACTGCTTTTGCCGTCAGCAGCAGTGGCGTGGTGGCTGAAACCAGTGTGCAGCTGACAGCGGCTGGTAATGGCTTTATAGCTACGTTTGTGGCCGCTGATGCGGACGGTGAGGGCGTCTACGCCCAACGGTTCAGCAGCGACGGGATCGCAGTGGGGGATCCGATACTGATCAATGACACCACCACCGGTGACCAGCTGGCACCAGCAGTTACTGAACTGGCCGATGGCTCCGTCAAGGTGGTCTGGAGCAGCGATCACAGTGGTGACTCGGATATTTATCAGAAAACCCTGATTCTTGGTCAGCAGGTGGGTGAGCATGCTCAGTCAGGTGCGATCGTAGGTCAGGCACACGCCGCTGATCTGGATGCCAACTCCCTGAACTTCAGCCTGCTCGATGATGCCGACGGCCGCTTTGCCATCGATGCCGGTACCGGAGTCATCACTGTGGCCGGGCGTCTGGATTATGAGAGTGCCAGCAGCCATCAGCTGGAGGTCAGGGTCACTGATGCCAGCGGTGAATTCAGTGACCAGCTGTACACCGTGGGTGTGACGGACCGTCAGGAATCTTACAACCAGGCAATGTCTCTGGACGGCTCCGTAAACAGTCATGCTGTTATAAACACAGTGAACAGCTTCCCGGCGACAGACATAACCATTGAGATGTGGATGAAGCCGGGGAGCAATGCTGCCGAGACCCCGTTGACCTACGCAACGAATGCTACCGATGAAGTGCAGATATATTTGGAACCCTCTCTTGACAAGGTCAAGGTGTATATCAACGGTTCTGAACACACTGTCACTCTGGCGGGCCTGTTCGATGGTGAACTGCATCATTATGCCTTCACTTGGGAAAGCAGCAGTGGTCAGCTGAAAACCTATCTGGACGGATCACTGGCAGATACCGGCACCCTTAAGCAGGGGCACTCCATAGTGCCAGGCGGTGGTCTGGTATTAGGTCAGGAACCGGCTAGCCAGATGGGGGGATATGACGCAAGCAAGACCTTTACCGGAGAGATGCGCGATGTTCGTATCTGGGACCAGGTACGCAGCGAAGCGGACATTCAGGGCGAGATGAATAACCCGGATGTGGCTTCAGTGAACCTGTTGAGCCATTACATGCTCGATGGTGATACACAGGATAGTGGTTCGGCAGGCAATCATCTCACGCCTTCCAATGTTGACTGGATAACACG
>JAQFVO010000885.1 GCA_027942505.1 Endozoicomonas sp.
ATGGTCACCACAATGATGGAGATGGCCATATTGCTGAACGCCAGGACAAAGGTGTTGGCATACCATTGCAGATATGGAGTATCGGTAAACAGTGCCCGGTAATGGTCCAGGGTGAATGAGAAGTCAGTAAACGAGCTGCTAAACAGGTTCACTCCCGGCTTAAACGACGCCATCACGGTCCAGGCAATGGGGCCAAGCACTACGATAGCGTTGAAGGCCAGCAACAGGTATACGGCGAAAACACCGGCTTTATGCATCAGTTTGTTCATTACCGCATACTCACATCGGTCTTGAAGGAGTTCATCCTTCTAAACTGCCAAATGGCAATCAGGGACAAAAACAGGAAGATGATGATGGAAACCACGGCAGCGACATTGTACTGCTGGAAGTCCAGGGTCAGCTTGTAGATCCAGGTGATGAGAATATCGGTGTGGCCGGCAAAGCGATATTCCGGATTAATCGGTCCACCCTCCGTCAACAGGTAAACAGCACCAAAATTGTTGAAGTTAAATGCAAAAGTCATGACCAGCGAAGGGGCCACCTGATGCAGGATCATGGGCAAGGTAATCTCTTTGAACTGCTGGAACCGGCTCGCACCATCCACTTCACTGGCTTCATAAAGCTCTTTGGGAATATTGGTCAGCGCACCGGCAATCAAGAGCATGAAATAGGGCGCACCAGTCCAGACACCAATGGTAATGACTGTAATTTTCGCCAGCACAGGGTCAGATAAAAAAGGTATGGACTCAATGCCAAAACTATTAATGATTGAGTTTATCGGGCCAATGCCATTTAACAGCAAGCGGAAGATCAGCAGGCTGACAAAGGCTGGAATGGCGTAAGGCAGCATGAATATTACGCGCCAAACCTTTTTCCCGGCGATGTCACGATTCGACAGGGCAAGGGCCAGAACAAAGCCAAAGCCAAAGGTGAATATCGTCGAGCAGACTGCCCATATAACCGTCCAGCTACCGACACCGAGCAAAGTGCTTGACCAGATTTTCAGCTCAAACAGGGACAGGAAATTTCTGAACCCAACCCAGTCGACCAGATTTTTGGGTGGAATATGTGCTGGCGCTGCGTAGTTGGTGAGAGAAACCAGTACGGTAATCAGTATTGGCAGAATAATGAATGCGAGTGCAGCAATCCCCGCCGGGGTTAACATGATGAGGGCAAAGTGCTCATCATAAAAGGCGCGCAACTGCTGTTTGAAACTGCTTGTGCGAGGGGTGATGTTAACGGCATCTTTAATGTTCAGCAGGTAGGCAAACAGAAACACCACGGTCAGAAAGATGGCCAGCACACCTTCAACCAGCATATGAATGGAGTGGTCACCGTGGATAATCTTGAAACCCACGCGATGTTGTGCCGTATCACCGAGGGTGATAAATCCTTCCAGGGCTGCGAGTAAATCGGCAGCAAAAAGCACCAACAGGATTTGTACTAAAAGATAGAAACACCCTTTAATATAGTGTCGGTTTAGTAGTTGAGTACCCCCCATCAGAAAAACCGACAGAGGTAGCCTGTTGGTCACTTTTGGCTGATCCATGGCTATATCCATGGCCCCTCCTAAAACAGTATTAATCAGTTGCCGTCAATAATGATTTCATTAATCCCACCATGCCCGGGAGTGGTTTGAAAATAACGTCCCTGGTTGGTGCATGGTGGTGTCTCGGTTATTCCTGGAAAGCAATCTGTTCTTTGATCACCATTAAGGCGTTATCCAGTGATTTTTCAGGTGCTTCACCATTGACCCAGCTTGCGGTGATGGCGTTAGCCATAGGTGACCAGACATAGCCCATTTCCGGAATGGAGGGCATGGCATCGGCATAAAAACCCTGGGCAATAAAGGCTTTGGTTGCTTCATCAACCGTTGCACTGCTGGCAATTTCTGCCATCAGGTGGTTCAGTGGCGGGATAGATTTGGTCATCTCAAACCGTTTTTTCAACATGGTTTCTGACGCCAGAAAGTCTGCAAACAGTTGGGCGGCTACAGGATACTCTGTGTAAGAAGAGACAACTGCCAGCCTCACGGTGGAGAATGTGCGCGGATGCTGTCCTTCAAGTGTTGGCATCGCCACAACGCCAACGTTAACTCCCGATTCCAAATGGCTTTTTGTTGCCCAAGGGCCATCAACAATGGCGGCAACTTTACCTTCAGTAAACAAGCCACGACGTACCTGAGTGTTGCGCATATCCACAGGGTTTGAGTCGTTGGCTGTTTTCAATTTAAGCATGGCGGCGAGGCCACGTTTGGTCGCGTCAGAATTTACGCCGATATCATCAGCATCGGACCCTGCCTTGCCAAATTCATAGCCACCATACAGGGACATAAACATGCGGGACTCATAGTAATTCTGTACATCCCACAGCAGCGCATAACGGTTTTCGGTTTGATTGTTAAATGTTTCGGATAACGCAATCAAATCTTCAAAGGTCTCTGGTGCCTTGGCCAGAATATCTTTGTTGTAGAACAGGGCGGTTGTTGCATAGCTGACTGGAAAGCCATAGCCTTTGCCATCGGCTTTGGCGGCAGAGGCAGCACTGCTAATAAACTCTTTATCAACCCGATCAGCACTGACCAGGTTTTCCATAATTGCACCACTGACGACTAATTTGCCCAGCATATCGTGTTCAATCTCGGCGACATCGGCAACCCGTGCGGTGCCACCGTCCTGAATCAGCCGTCCGGCACTGTTCATCGGGGCAAGCTGTCGGAACCGAAACTGGACATCGTAGCCAAAGGTTTTGTTAAACGCGTCAGTTGCATAGTCCATATAATCCATGGCCAGCTCATCGGTCCAGATGAGTAGCTGTGCACCTTGTTCAGGTACAAGTTCTTCCGCGTATGCAGCACTGACAGAGAGTAACGAGAGGGCGAAGGCTAGGTTCTTGCAGATGGATTTCATGCTGTGGGCAACTCAAACACAATTTGGAATTTGGTAGTACATGATGGAATACGGCATTATTTATCAAAGCAGAAAAGTGCGCAATGGTTTAGTGTGCAGATTTGCACTATTTCTGTTCTTGAATGATTTTTGTTTGAGAAAAAGTGGTTAAATTGATCTGCGTCAATGGTGCAGTGTTGTAAAAGTTGATTTGCGATAGTTTAATCCCACCACCGAAACACATTGCTAAACAGATAGTGTCAATATCCAAGTGCTGAATCAGTAGCCCGTCCCGTTTGTTAACGGCTCCTTATTGTTGATCTCCGGCTTGGTTTCAGCTGTTTGAATGTTTGTATTTAAGTGGAGAGGTGGGCAGAGCTTTTCTGTTCAAATTGTGTGGTCACCCGGCTGCACTACTCCCACTGGATAATTACCAGATTAGTTACCATTTGGGGATTCCTGATGAGGAAAAAAATACTGCCACTTGTGATTGCCAATATTGTTGGTTTATCGGGTGCTGCTTCAGCAGATGAATTTACCGATTTTCTTCGTCAGGCAGATAGTGAAGATAATAGCTCGGCTTCTGATGGAGGCATGAGTTTCTCCGGGCATTTCGGTTCCTCAATTGAATATGAGACAAAAACCACTGATGACTGGGGACAAGGTGAAATAAAAGAGAGAATTACCACTAATGAAATAGGTAATATATTTATCAATTTCCACAATCTTGGTCTTCGTTCAAACTACTCGTTAAAGACCATGACTCGGGAGCAAAAAAATTCCGGTGGTTATTATGAAAATGAAGACTC
Source organism: Endozoicomonas sp. (assembly GCA_027942505.1). Taxonomy (GTDB): domain Bacteria; phylum Pseudomonadota; class Gammaproteobacteria; order Pseudomonadales; family Endozoicomonadaceae; genus Endozoicomonas. Next base: position 3,698 of record JAQFVO010000885.1, read on the forward strand.
TCTGAAACACCTTATTCTTCTGGATCGTCCATTTGCCTTAGGTGGTGGTTGGGGAACTGGTCTGGGATATGAGGCTGAGTACATCACCAGTGAAGTGGTATCACAAACTGCAAACCACCATGGTAAGCAATCCCTGGAGCAAATTTTCCGGCCATATCTGACGTACTGGAATAATGAGTACAATGCCGGTTTTTATGCCATGGCAGAGTACCTGACCCTGAATTTTGACAATGGTAGCTGGGGGCAGCGGGATGAGGCGGGTTACAGCGTCATGATCAAGCCTTACACCAACTATGGCAACTTCCAGTTTGAGCTTGAGTTCTTCCACCAGGTTAAAGACGACAACGAGAGTGCGACTGCTGAAGGTTATGTATTCCAGACGGATAAGTTCACTGAAACCTACATCCAGCCCACCATCCGTTACAGCATCGACAACGGCGGTCTGATCTATCTGACTACTCGCTTTGCTGAGAATGAGACCATCACCAAGGGCAGCCGTCCTGACTATTTCAAGGATGTCATCAAAACCTCCGTTGGCTATGAGACCGATATCGGGGAAAACTGGATGGTCAAGGCTGAGTATGAATATACCCATGAGAAAGAAACCACCAATGATCCGGAAAAAGCAGGGGCCAGCAAAAAAGTGGATAACCACAAGTTCTACGCCCATGCTCTT
>JAQFVO010000923.1 GCA_027942505.1 Endozoicomonas sp.
AGGCTCCAATTCTTTTTGTGAGTCTGACCTGTAATCACCTGCTTCAACTCCGCGTCTTGTGAAAATTGCATGAAGAAGTAACAAGTTGTCACGATGGACCCGCCTTTTGATGATGATCAGCATGAAAAGTTCCACTATTTTCTTTCTGGTTGGAATAATACCAATAGATCACCGATTGGCCTGGCGGTATGACTTTGGTGAAAATGGACTGGCAGGCCTACAGAGAGGCCTGACCTTGATGTTTTTCAGGGTGAAGGGTACAGGGTAATGCGGTCACGGTGGTTCATGCGGTGGCACTGAAGCTGCTGTCGCTCAGGCCTTCTTGTTTGGCCAGGCGAATATAATCCGTTTTTGGCAGACGAATCGTCAGAACAATATCTCCATCCCCGGAGCAGCTTTCGCACTGAATAGCGCCAAGCTTGTACAGGCGGGCACGAACACGACCCTGGTTCGGTCGTAGAGTCAACTGGCCCTGGAGTATGTCGTCACAGAGTAGCTCCCTGATTGCTTCTTGCAACAGGTCAACGCCATCACCGTTCACAGCCGACACCCAGACCCGCACAGGCCGGCCAGTATCGTCACGCTGAATTTTAGGCTCGACGCCGTGCAGCAGGTCGATCTTGTTGTAGACCTCCAGCTGGGGGACTTCATCGGCGTTGATCTCTTTGAGTACTGAGTGCACTTGGTCAATATTATCAAGTCGCTCAGGGTCGTGGCTGTCGATTACGTGCAGCAGCAGATCAGCCTGACGGGTCTCTTCCAGCGTTGCCCGAAAAGCTTCGACCAATTTATGAGGCAAATGACGTATAAAGCCAACGGTGTCAGCGAGGACAACCGGGCCGATATCGGGCAGGTCAATCCGGCGCAGCGTTGGGTCCAGCGTGGCAAACAGCTGGTCGGCAGCATAAACCACCGATTCAGTGACCCGATTAAAGAGCGTGGATTTGCCAGCATTGGTGTAACCCACCAGCGATACCTGGGGAACCTCGGCACGCTGGCGGGAGCGTCGGCCTTGTTCGCGCTGTTTGCGTACTTTTTCCAGACGACGGGTAATGCTCTTGATGCGAGCCCGTAAAAGACGACGGTCAGTTTCCAGCTGGGTCTCACCCGGTCCGCGCAGACCGATACCCCCTTTTTGTCTTTCCAGGTGTGTCCAGCCCCGAACCAGACGGGTGCTCATGTGTTGCAGCTGAGCCAGCTCAACTTGCAGTTTACCTTCAAAGGTGCGGGCCCGTTGGGCAAAAATATCCAGGATCAAACCGGTCCGGTCTATTACACGGCACTGGAGCTCTTTTTCCAGGTTGCGTTCCTGGCTGGGTGACAGGGCGTGGTTGAACAGCACAACGTCAACCTCGTGCAGAAGCACCAACTGGCGAATCTCTGCCACTTTGCCGGGGCCGACAAAAAACCGTGGGGTTGGATGTTTGCAGCTGGCTGAGATAAATGCAGCGGATTCAACGCCTGCGGAGCGCACCAGCTCCATAAATTCCTGGGGGTCTTCGCGCTCGCGTTCATCGTTCAATTCCAGATGAACCAAGACGGCGGTTTCACCTCCCTCATGGCGGTCAAAAAACAAATAGATCTCCTGGGCAGCCCATGGACCGGGCCTTGAGCACGTGGGAATAGTCCCCGGGTTTTTACCACATCCCTCAGACGTGGCTCATTATTAGTAAAACGCCTCAAGGCGCATTGAGCGCCTTACAGGATACTTCAAGTCAGGTTACTCGTGCTCGGGCTGATCAGTACCTTGCATGGGCAGTCGAACCGGACGGCTCGGCACCACTGTGGAAACAGCGTGTTTATAGACCATCTGGCTGACCGTGTTTTTGAGAAGAATAACGAACTGATCGAAAGATTCGATCTGCCCTTGTAGCTTAATGCCATTAACCAGGTAGATAGAAACAGGCACGCGTTCTTTACGCAGCACATTCAGGTAAGGGTCTTGTAGAGAATGCCCTTTTGACATTTCTGTACTCCTTTTAATTCTCGGGTTTTTGAATAGTCTTACTTCGCACTGGGAGGACTATCCGCTGGATCAGCTGTGCCAGTACTATTGTTCAATATGTGTACAACCTTGGAAATGCCGGCCCACATTAAGCTAACCCCACACCACACTCAATAAGTAATACTAGCTAGTCCCATCAGACCTGCTGTAACAATTACAGGTTCTAAAGTACTACTTCGCTCACAGGCACAGTAGAACCACCATCTGTTCACATTTCTCGTCGGAAAGTACTGCAAGCTCTGGTTATAAAAAACGATAGCTTTGTCGTATAAAAACCGGTAAGCCATCCACTCGTAAATTATACGACCACCGTCATGCTCTGAGACGTGATGCACAATTAGCCGGCAACTGCCCAAGGGCAGGACCAAGCACGCTCAGGGTGTCACCAGACAGGTTGTCGGATAACGAATCAAGCCAATGGACGTCAGGCCAGCTTCTCAGCCAGGTAAGTTGCCTTTTGGCCAGTTGCCGAGTGGCTATGATGCCCCGTTCGACCATGTCATCGTAGCTTAGTTCCCCATCCAGATATGACCATGCCTGGCGATAGCCAACCGACCGCACCGACGGCAGGGACGTGGTCAAATCCGGGCGTGCATACAGGCTTTTCACTTCGTCTAAAAAACCCTCTTCAAGCATTCTGACAAAGCGCAGGGCGATCCGCTCATGCAGTACGGCGCGATCCACAGGAGCCAGGGCCAGGCTGGTTACCCGGTAGGGCAGGCTTTGTGCTTCCTGCTCCCGATGCCACTGCGACAGTGGCTTGCCCGTCAGTTCGTACACCTCCAGGGCGCGTTGCAGGCGCTGGCTGTCAGTCGGTTTGATCCGCTGTGCCGCCTCAGGGTCAACACGGGCAAGTTGCTGATGCAGATAAGGCCAGCCATGGTCCCGGGCGCTGTCCAGCAGTCGTTGGCGCACCGCGGCATCGGCCTGGGGCATGCTCGCCATGCCGTCTTTCAATACCTTGAAGTACATCATGGTGCCACCTACCAGCAGCGGAATTCGCCCGCGGGCGGTGATGTCGGCCATCAGGGTCAACGCGTCCTGACGAAAGTCAGCAGCACTGTATGATTGCGCTGGATCAACAATATCGATCAGGTGGTGAGGTGCCCGGGCCAGTACCTCTGGTTCCGGTTTCGCTGTGCCGATGTCCATGCCCCGGTAGATCAGGGCCGAGTCCACACTGATGATCTCAAAAGGGAATAGCTCGCCAAGCGCCACGGCTAAGTCGGTTTTACCGGCAGCCGTTGGCCCCATCAGGAAGACGGCGGGGGGAAGAGGTTCTCCCTCGTGTTTGACCATAAACTGAACGAATATCTGAAAACTGTTAGAGGATTCTATAGCAGGTGGGGGAAATGTCTAATATCACTTCTGCCCGGGACGCTGTCCAAGGATAGCGCCCGTAGCGAGGATTGCGAGAAATTGAGAACAAAAACTTCTGCTTCTGAGGTGAATGGCAGGGCTATTTGATGAAAAAAAAGGAATTTTCAGGCTAATTTATCACAACCGCACGACTGCATGGATGTTGCAGGGACGCTACCCGCAAAAGTACAAGCGGTTGGCCTTTGCGGGCAGCGGGAAGCGTCCTGAAATGTGGAAATTATTTAAAGACAACTCCCTAAGCTCTTTGTCGGTATACAGTAGTCAGCACTTTTGCCACTGCGCCCCGCGCCCTTTGCCCACCGGTTCCAGCAAGCCCTCAGTGCGCATCTGCTGCACGACTTTCTTGACCAGCTCCCGGCTCACTGTGGGAATTTGCAAACAGATATCGCCGATGGCAAAAGCACGGCTGGATTGCTCGATGGCACTTCGTACCAGTTTTGACTTGGGCGCGTAAATACCCTGACGTTGCAGGGCCTCAATTTTATCTTCCAGCTCACCGTAGGCCTGCGTCAAAGACGTCAGGAAAAAACTGATCCATGGCATTGGGTCGTGCTGACTCTGGTGCCAGCCTTTCACGCTCTGCTGCAATGCTTCCCGGCAGGCTTCCTCCTGGTAGGCCAGCACTCGTTCAAGGCTGATCAACTGGGCGATCTGGTAGCCGTTATGAGCCAGCATCATTGCCATGAGCAACCCGGCAACCCGGGCATTACCATCGCTGAACGGGTGGATGCAGAGGAAATCGAGTATCACCGCGGCAATCAACAGTAGTGGCTCATCATGTTGCTCAAGGCCCAGGTGATAACCGGCAACCAGCTCCTTCAGGGCTTCGGTGATGGCCGGGGGTGATAGCGTCCGGTGCAACACCTGCACTTTCTGCCCGTGATCATTGCGTTTGATAATCTCTTTATTGGTAACCCGCCAGCGACCACCCCCGTGGGCGGTGTGAGCATACAACACCTCATGCAACTGACGTATCACACTCACTGACAGAGTCAGTTGCTCACTGGGTTCGAGCGCCAGATCGAGGGCGTCGCGGTAGCCGGCAATCTGCCTCTCTCTATCTGTGACCGGCAGTTGCTCGCGGTGCACCAGTCGGCGCACCTGTTCCTGTGGATAACTACTGCCCGCTCCAGCGCCAGCCAGCACGCCTTCCAGCCGGTTGCTGTATTGTACTGATTCCAGCAACGTCGTCTGGCGCAGCGTATCAAGCACCTGGGGTTGTTGACGAATGCCCAGCGCCTGTCGGCCCTTGAACTCCCCGAGCTGGCGAAACAGGCTAAGCTGGCGGCTGCGAAAAGCGTAACTGGATAAACGGTGAAGTGTGCTCATAGGGAGTCAGTGGAAAAACGGCCTGTTATCAGGTGAAATGGGCCATTCTATCCGGCTGTGCCGGGCAAGAGAAGCGCCGCTGACAGCGGCGGCGGAGGCAACTACTGAGCAAAGCTGCAAACAGGAACGCACGACAGTATACAGACCTCAGCCTCAGGATCGTGCCGACAGGGTGAAGCGCAGGGATCGAACTCGCCACCCCGGGCGGTACAGGCCTCTTCACTCATGTATTCACACTCTTGATGAGATAACAGCCAGCGGCTGTCTCCGGATGAAATGCAGGCCAGCACGTTTTCTGGCCCGGTGGCAATGATCTGGGCCGGCAGTGAACGCGTCATGCTGACATCGCTCAGAATGCCCACCTCAGCCAGTTCAAGAACCTGCGCCATCACCGGGTCCGGGGACTGGGTGGTACCTGTAAACTGGCGCGTCACTTCCAGCTCAGAGTGTTCTGCCTCTGGCTCATGTGGAGTGGCACACCCGGCCACGGCAATGAAAATCCAGATAGTCAGCAACGTTTTTTTCATTATTTAACCTCCTGCCAGAACAATTGGGTTATTAATTCACCAGCGAATGCGGATGTCCAGACAAATTGTGCAGCTGATCCGTCAGGCTTCTTGATATAACCAGTTTTGCTGGCTGATCAACCGGGCAAAACTGCCCGACAATTCGGCCGTCACCCGTACCGTGGCATTGGTGATCGGATGGGTAAAAACCATGGTGTGACAATGCAGCAACAGCCGGTTAGTGTGCAACTGTTGGGCAAAATAACGGTTGTGCACAGATTTTCCATACTTGGGACAGCCAATAACAGGGTGGGAAATGTGCTTGAAATGGCGCCTTATCTGGTGCTTTCTGCCGGTCACTGGCATAGCTCTGACCAGAGAGTAGCGGCTGCTGGGGTACCGGTCCACAGGTTCATCAATGGTTAACGTAGCTATCCGCTCAAACCGGGTGATGGCGCTTTGGGCTGCCCTGGGCGCTCTTTTGGTGCGTTTTTTAAAATCGTCTTTTGGTACCAGAGGGTGGTCAATAACTGCCGATTCAGCCGTATGACCACGACATACCAGCAGATACTCCTTCCTGACCTGCGCTCCCTCAAACTGTGCCTGAATGTTGGCCGCCACCTCAGGACTCAAGGCAAATAACAGGACACCCGAGGTGGGTTTATCCAGCCGATGGACCGGGTAGACGTGTTGGCCCAGCTGGTTGCGCAGCTCCTGCAGGACGAATCGGGTTTCATGTTTATCAATAACTGAACGATGCACCAGCAGGCCTGGTGGCTTGTCAATGGCCACCAGCCAGTGATCCTGATAAATGATGTCCAGAGGTTTTACCGGTGTTTCACTCATGCTGCTGAACGTCGCCTCCACCGGCTGATTGCTGACTTTAAAGACTAAAGTAGTATTTTTTTTTGAGTGATTATTACGTAACTTGTTCACAACGGATTTTGACAGGAGTAACGAGTATGGATACCCGAGTTGGCAGACCAAGTGCTTATGATCCCGCTCTCAAACAGAAAGTATTAGATAGACATGCAAAAAGAGATCAAATAAGAAATGGTAAGGGGAAAAGTGGCCAGCTTGCGAAAGCAGCTCAAGGTTTTGGCAAAACAGTCACAGAATTTAATCAAAAAGTCGTAGAGTCTAAGGCACCAAAAAAAGTTAACAGCACGGAAGCTTTCAGTGGGCCAGAAGAGAAAAGTCTCTTTTCCCGTAAAGCCACCTGGGTGGAGAAAATCGCAGTCCAACTGCAAAGGTTTAAGCATAAAATTACCATTGGTTTCAACAATTTCAGACTATCTTGCCATTTATATAAAGGTCCGGAAGAGAGGAGCGCATTGAAGCGCACAATAGACGTGGAACAAAGTGAGCTTAATTACCT
>JAQFVO010001063.1 GCA_027942505.1 Endozoicomonas sp.
CCAGTACAATAAGTCCACAGATTCAGGGTGGAACCGGCACAAGTAGCAACACTTCTACCCGAATCACTGAAAATGGCCTGCCTGATTCTTTCAGCGTGTCGCAAAGTCATTTGTTCTGCCCATTCGCCGTGGTCGTTAAAGCTCCAGATTTTGGCAGTAAAGTCTTCGCTGTTGGTCAATATATGGCGCCCACAGGCACTGAAACATAGATTGTTGACCCAGTCCTGGTGATAGATAACCCCACTGGGGAACCAGTTACCGGCATCATCACGGCTGTGGATTTTAATGATGTTGTCTCTGCTGTGGCTGAGGATATGCTGTTCCGTGGGGGCGATCTTGACATCCCTGATTTTGTTGTCGTGCTCAATAACTGTCTGCTCTGTCCAGCAGCCCTGCCGGTCACGCCCCAAGACCCTGATATGCATGCCTTCATCCCCTCCAACCGGAGCCCTGGCGTAACCATATGAATAACACAGGTAAAGGCATCCTGAAGGGCTGAATATGGAGCCGGCAATCGAGGAGTTTAATTTAATCTGCGCTGCTTGGCGCCAGTTTTGGTTATTATCAATACTCCAAATGAATACATTGCCAGAATTAAGCGTCATCAAATCTCTGCCTGTGCGGCTGAAATGGGGAGGCAATGCTCTACAGTTATGGGGCACCCTGGCGACCATTTGCGGGTTGCACGTGGCATCATAACGCCACATTTCCAGGTGGTCTTCCGAGTTCTGAGTCAACAGAAAACGCCCGCATGGCGAGAGTTTGCGAGTCCAGATAGCTTTGCTGGGAAGTTGCGTCACCAATTTGAATTCATAGTCGTGGCAATAAATCAGCTCTCGTAGCATGTGGTAATGAAGGAACGGCTGTTTCAGCTCTTTTCTTGCAGGTATTGTCAGGACCTGGTGGTTATTGGCCTGAAAAAAAACCTTAAGGCGTTGGTACTCTCTATCTGCCCAGTAGTCAAAGCCTGCCTCCTTGTGTGTAACTGTGTTCTTAAACAGGTTGTAATAAAAGGTACTCTCCTTTAAATGATATTTTCGGATGACTCGGTTAAAGAGTCTGCATGTCTGTTCAAGGCTCACGAGATCATTAAATGAGAGATAGCTGAACACTATTGGCAGTACGTCATCTTCGGGTATTGCCGTTATGGAAAGAGATGAGGTGTTGGCTATATGGCGGATGTTGGC
>JAQFVO010001184.1 GCA_027942505.1 Endozoicomonas sp.
CCCGGTCAACGTTTCCACGATGGTTCCAATCAGTTCGTCATGGTCGCATGCAGTCCCGGAACCATGAAAAATCCTATCCCCACAACTTAGACTCATTGCCATACCACAGTACAGCCCCCACCGCTCCCTCAAAGATTGTGTGGCAGCAGGCAAAAGCTTCTGCAAAAGTTATTGGATTGGGCAGTTCCGTTGTCGGCGACGGGAACAAGATTAAAGTGGATTTTGAAGCAGATGAGAGTGGCAGCGAAGCCGGATTTCTGGCTTCTGACCTACCTGTCAGGATGCCTCTGATGAACAAACCACGGTTATCGGGTTTGCCCACCATCGGAAGCCATTTTGTCTAGGAGGCTGTCCGTGAAAAAAGACGGAAAAAAGGACATCCATCTTTTGATCGGAAAAAAGGACATCCATCTTTTGATTGATAACTTGATGGGTGCCCTGTTTTTTCTATTTTTCGGGTCTTGGCTCAACAGACCCGGAGTTAACGGTGTAGTGGGACACAAGACCCCTGATCGTACCATCGCCTGTGCGGACATCCACCCGTCAGAAGTTGTCACCCTCAGCAGCGGCCACTGCCATTTCAGAGCGGGTGGTATTGCCGGCAAACTCAGCAGAATCTCTACCGGCCGCTAAGATGGCGGCCAGATCAGACCCACGGTAAACATCATAACTCTCACAGAAACCGTCTCGCTACCCGCCTCCCGTAAAGGCCCGACAGTTTGTGCTTTTGCGGGCAGCGTCCTTTTGTTCATCAGAAGCGGCAGGGGAACCTGAACAAAAAATAATTGTCGAAATAAAAAAAGACAAAAAAAGGAATTAAAAATGAATGGATGGCTAGATATGGGGCTCAGGACCGCCCAATTGTTTTGGAACCACAATAATGCCAACAGCTTGAGCGAAAGTGAACCCGTCCCAGAAAGTACAAAACCAATCATTGGCTATTTACAAGACACTGGCGCGACCCCGGACGTTGTGCTGCAAGTACGATCACTCCTTGCCCGTTCTGTACAGAGTGTAAGAGAAACCAGCGTTGAAGAGTTCAAAGAACTGCTCAAGACGCACGACGCGCTGCCAAATGACACTCTATTTGTAATCGAAGACTTTCTGCATTTTAGTGACGACGATCACTTGACAGACTTTGCCGGAAACCTGTACGTAAAGGGACGTCTTGTGCTTGAAAATTGTTCACAACTGACTGATATATCGGGCAATATCATCGTGGGAGATAACTTTAGCTGCCTTTCTTGCCCGGGACTCAGCGATATTTCCGGCACAGTCAAAGCGGGTGGGAATATTCGCTTTTTTGACTGTCACTCTCTGAACAACCTTTCTGGCAATATCGCCAACGAAGGAGCTCTCAGTTTTGTGCAATGCCCTAGCCTGGGCTTATTGTCTGGAATTATCATGCCGGGAGGCAATCTGGAATTCCTGGGATGCTCCGGGCTGACCACATTGCCTGATTGGATTACCAGCCTTGGTACTACCTCCAGTGGCGCAACCCGTTATGTTTGCCTGGCCAATAGCGGATTATCTGCTGCGTTGCTTGACCACCTCTACAATGCTGGGGCTCCGGGTATGTTCTTCAGTATCATTACCGACACAACACGCACAGAGCCGTGTCAACAACGGTTTGACAACTTTCAGATGGCTTTTGATTTCTGGCAAAAGCTCGCCACTACTGATGTGCCAACTCCGGCAGCAACCATGTTAGATTATCAGATGCGCGATCTGATTACTTTTCTGGAAAGATTAACGGCAACTGCCGATTATGAGAGCCTGGTATCGAGGTCAGTGCTGGCGCAACGGATCATTCACACGTTACTGTCCGTTCTTGACAATGAACAGATTCAGGAAGAGGCCCTGACCATCATATACTACGCCATCAGTTCTTGTAATGACCGGGTCATTCTGGCTCTGGACGACCTGGAAACGCTTAAGCTGAATCACGCCGCAATAACCATGGCAATCGGACACAATGATCCCTCTGGATTAATCGCCCTGGGCAAAATAATAATGCGCCTTGAAGAGGTAAAACGCATCGCCCGAAAGCATGCTGCCGAGAATCCGTTGATCGACGAAGTGGAGGCAGAGCTTGCCTTTCAAATCGCCATAAGAAAACACCTGGATCTCCCCGGTGCAGCCCGGCATATGTTGCACAGAACGTGCGCCCAGATTTCACAAGAGGATATCGACGAAGCACTGGTCCAATTGCAAAACACCTGTGATGAAGAACGGTTGCAGGAGTTCCTGAACGTCTGGCATCCCTGGCAAATCTATCAACGCCACCTGAATATTCCGCCATTTGCCAGGCTTTGGCAACAAACGGTGGATCAAATCGAGGAGTGCCCCATCGACCTATCTGTAAATGATGAAATGGTTATGGTGAACAATACCCATATGTCGTACCAGGCTCTTGGCACAGCCTACAAGTTAACTGGCAATAACCCGCTGACCAACACCCCTTTGGATTGGCGTACGGTGGTGCGGCTGAAGGAAGCATCGGCTGATCATTCCAGCTGGGTATGATATGATCGCTGCCCGCAAAGGCACAACCGTTTGTGCTTTTGCGGTGAAAGAAAATAACTGCTGAAAAGGTACGGCACTGCCTGCTCCGGTTTTTGTCTCTGCACTTTTTATTACTATGAAGAACTTTTTCAAGAGTGAGCAGTCTCAGTCCACGAATGCTCATATTTGCGGTCTAAATCGCTGGCATTAAGTACTTTAC
>JAQFVO010001256.1 GCA_027942505.1 Endozoicomonas sp.
TGAATTGGCGACAGTCGGCTGAAGTGTGCTTGAGTTTGCCATTGCCATGGTGTCGCCGGTGCCCAGCTGAGGCGTCGGACTGGCAATGCTCGACATAACGCTTGTGGAGGTGGTCACAGCCATCGAGTTGTCGCTGGAGAGGACAGAAGTTGTTGCTGCGCTGGAGGATTGAGTTGTGTCGGCCACTACTGCTGATGAAACTACAGGGTCGGCAAAAGCCATCGTTGAACTGGCGACAGTCGGCTGAAGTGTGGTTGAGTTTGCCATTGCCATGGTATCGCCGGTGCCCAGCTGAGGCGTCGGACTGGCAGTGCTGGATATCACGGTGGGGGAGGTAGTCACAGCCACCGAACTGTCGCTGGAGGGGGCAGAAGTTGTTGCTCCGCTGGAGGATTGAGTTGTGTCGGCCGCTACCGCCGTTGAAGCCATCAAAGCTGACGAATTGTCGCCGGGGTGTTGCGTCGCCTCCCGGCTTGGGGACTCCACAGACAGGCCTGCCGTTTGAGAGGCTTTGTGTTCTAATGCCTGACTGGGAGTGATGACTGAAGTGTCTGTCGTTGGTGGGGTCTGGTCGGGGAGCTCGCCCTCCGGGAATTTGCTGGCCATTTCCGTCGGAGCCTGAGCCGTTGGGCTGGCTGCAACCAATGAGTGTGTACGAAATTCGTTTTCGGGTCCTGGTCTTTCGCTGAACTCATCTACTGCTACTGCGTCGCCGCTGAGTTCATGTAATTTACCGCCGCCGGGCAAATGGGCTCCTTCACCGGAGTCTGTTTGGTGGCTGCTCCCGCCGATTGTCATATTCTTCAGCGACGGATCCGTCGATAAGCCATCAGGCATTGGCCTCGGTTTTGTCTGCAGCTCTTCGGCTGCAGCACCAGCCAGACTGTCCATCGCGATTAATCCCAGTGCAGCAGCACCAGCCCCGGAAAAGGCGTTTGACAGAACCTGACCATGCTCTGGCGGTGTCTGTTTTTCTCCCGATGAATTGGCTGAGCCATCAGACTTGCGGCTTGCTGTTCCAAGCTGATGGGCCAGAGAGAACGAAGAACAGGCACTGGAAATTATCTCACCGGCCAGGCCAACCTGTGGCAACCAGCA
>JAQFVO010001324.1 GCA_027942505.1 Endozoicomonas sp.
TTCACTTATTGTTCGGTGGAGAGATAAACCATGGCATACAGGCTGGCAATCAATGGCTACGGACGCATCGGCCAATGCGTGTTGCGAGCCCTGTATGAGCGCCAGCGCACTGATGCCTCTTTTCCCCCCATGACCGTGGTTGCCATCAATGAGCCTGCCAGCATTGAGGCCATCGCCTACCTGACCCGCTACGACACTACTCACGGGCGCTTTCCGGGCCGGGTCCGGGCCAGTGACACCCATCTGTTTGTCAACAATGATCCAATCCGGATATACAACGAACCCTCCCCCCATAAGCTGGACTGGGAGGCAGCAGGTATTGACCTGCTACTGGAGTGCTCCGGCTCATTTAAAGACCGCGCCACCGCCGAGGTTCACCTGGCTCACGGTGCCCCCCGACTGCTGTTCTCACAACCGGCCCGGGCTGATGTGGATGCCACCATTGTCTATGGCATCAACGAAGAAATGCTCAGCCCGCAACATCGCATTGTCTCCAGTGCGTCGTGTACCACCAACTGTATTGTGCCGGTGCTGCAAACCCTCAATGATGCCCTAGGCATAGAATATGGCGCCATGACAACGATACATTCTGCCATGAACGACCAGCCCGTCATCGACGCCTGGCACCAGAACGATCTGCGTCTCACCCGCAGTGCGCTGCACTCTATTATTCCGGTGGATACGGGTCTGGCCAAAGGCATCGATCGTCTGCTGCCGCAACTGAAAGATCGTTTCACCACCAGTGCTGTGAGGGTGCCGACCATCAATGTCTCGTGCATTGACCTGACCGTTCAGCTGGGCATGGACACCTCGGTGACGGAGGTTAACCACATCCTGGCGCAGGCGGCAACCTCGGGTCGTTTAGTGGGAATAATGGGGTTCAGCGATGAGCCACATGCATCGGTGGACTTTAACCACGACTCACGCTCCTGCATTGTCGATGGAACGCAAACCCGCTTGTCAGCCGGGCGGCTGGTAAGGCTTCTGTGCTGGTTTGATAATGAGTGGGGGTTTGCCAACCGTATGCTGGACGTTGCCAGCTACTGGCTGGCTCTAGTCAAGGAACATTCATGACAAAAGCAGTACTGTCAAGACCTTCTCCATCAGCCCTGATGTCCAGCTCTTCTTGCAGAGCGTCGACAACATCGTTGGGGTCTTTATTTTCCCGATTTTGGAAGTAATACCCTTTCGTTTTATCCGACATCAGTGTTTCAGAGCAACTTCCTTCGAAGAGCAAATAGTACCCGCCAACATCTGAGCTTGATGGCAGCTTGGTTACAGCAGGTAACCGGCGCATCTGCTCTAACACTTCGGGGTCGACGGGGTCGACCTGATGAATGGCCTTGGCCAGACGATCAGCCACAGCAGGATCGGTGTTGTCAACTTGCAACTCCATTATTCCCGAATGCTCTGATTGCTGGTGCGCACAGCAAAGCGTTCTTATGTTACGGCTGTGCCGGCGATTGATCAGCCACCGGGTATTATTGATCGTGAGCAAAATGGCGAAGTCTATATCCTGATCCGCTTGCTCAAAGCCGCTGATAAAGAGGGTCGTATAAATCATGTTCATCACTTGAGCGTCAGTGAGATCCTTACCTGCTGCTTCACCCAGCCGTACTTTCAGGTTTTTTACCCATGATTCAAGGATGCCCTGAACCCAAGCTATCGTTTGTTTTTGTCCACTCGTTTCAAGGTGAACAACCATATTAGACTTCTTGTCCTTGCCCAGATCGTACATCAGATGATTGATATTGGGTGCTCCCATATATTTAGAGTCCCCGCGAGACACTTGAGGCTTGTTGGCGTCCAGGATTTCCCGGGCAACATCCGGCTCAAACAGGTTGTCTTCCTGGATACGCCTCATCAAATTATCGTGATGACTGGTTGTTTCCGGGCTGCTTCCGGCTGCAGAAACGGCCCCCGGTTCTGCTGGCAAGGATTCATCCGGGATGGAAGGCTCAGGTGAGTATTTCCCGGCAGTAAAGAAAAACTGTCCGTCTGATGTCTTTGCCGATTCTGCCGGACGTGCCAAGCCCCAATGTAGCAATACCGGACTCAACTCGTATTCCGTGACTGGCTCAGGCTGGTAACTGAGAGCTTCACTCTGTGGCGCCAGGCGGCCAAGTTCAACGCGGCATTGCTCCATCTCCTGCTGAACTTCTATCAGCGATTCCTCCAGCATTTGCCCTCCTTTGCCGAAGACCTCCTCCAGCTCACCGGACACATCCTCATTACCGGACTGTCCAACCAGCCCAGACAACCGCCCCAGCAGCGAGCCAAGATCTTGTTCACTAAGTCCGGGATCAGGAGGCAGAACGCTGATCTTTCTGCCATCATTGGCGACGAAAGTAATAGCGAACCCACCAGCAACATCAAAATTTTTCGGGTCAGCAATAGAAGAACGAATGGCGTCGAGCTGCTGAAAAATGACTTGCTTCTCTTGCAATTTGGCCAGGTAATCGCATTGGCTGACGTACTGTTTTTCAAGATGACGAATCTCAGCAGCTTTGGGGTTTACCAAGGGGACGGCGGATGAGCTGTCAACCTCCCTGCGGCCAAGCGGCAGACTCTTTTCAGAGGCTGGACTGCTTTGTCCGGTTTGCGGGCGCACGGCGTCTTTGTCTGCAGGGTCGGGGGTGGGGAAGAGTAGGGGTTGTTCGGGTGGAACATGACTGATGCCTGTTGATTTTGGCATTTTTTTTCCTGAATAGATGAGTGTAAATCGAGTATAGCGAACGTGTAGTTTAGAAATATAAGCTATAAGTAACTCGGAGTGTTTTTCCCGAAATCGTAATATAATGCCTCGTTTCCAATTCTCTATTTCTAATTAATTCATAGACTTATCAGGCATTTTCGGCGGTACCACGTCCACTTGGCAGTTGATAGGTCCGGGCTTCACATATGATCAGAACGGATAACACAGCACAGCGCTTTTTATTTGAGAACACCGACATTCGCGGCGAAATTGTCTCGTTAAACAGCAGTTACATCGATGCCCTGGCGTCCCACGACTACCCCGAGGTCGTCCGGCGTTTGCTGGGTGAACTGATCGCTTCGGCGGTACTGTTAAGCACGACATTAAAGTTTGATGGCTTGCTCACCTTACAGGCAAGAGGTGATGGTCCGTTAAACCTGCTCATGGTGGAGTGCACTGATCAACGCTCATTTCGCGCCGTGGCGCAGTTCAGAGAAGATGTCATCGAGGCACCGCTGCGGGCGCTGGTGGGCAAAGCCAGCCTGCTGATCACGGTGGATCCGGTCAAGGGCAAGCGTTATCAGGGCATTGTGCCACTGGAAAAAGAGTCCCTGGCCGCCAGCCTGGAAGACTACTTTGCCCAGTCAGTTCAGTTGCAGACCCGTCTGTGGCTGGCTTGTGATGGTCAGACGGCCACCGGTCTGCTGCTTCAGGCACTGCCCGCCTCTACCGAACTGTCGCAGGAGATTCGCAGCGAGTCCTGGCAGCGGATCACCTCTCTGGCAGAGACGGTCCAGGATGCTGAACTGCTGGAACTGGACCACGAAACCCTGCTGTTCAGACTGTTCCACGAAGAGATAGTCCGGGTTTTCGAGCATGAACCTGTGCGCTTTGTCTGCACCTGTTCCCGGCAAAGAAGCGCCAAAATTATCAGCACCCTGGATCGTCAGGAAGTTGATGCCATTATCAAAGAAGAGGGCCAGGTGGCCATGGACTGCCAGTTCTGTAACCACCAGTATACGTTCAGCAAAGAAGACATCGACGCCATTTACGAGCACCGTTTCAACTCAGGCCCGAGCGAAAAACAGCAATTGCATTGACGATAACGTTGATCCGTGGCAACACTTTTACATTGACGAAGGTTTAACTTTTTAAATCAGACTGAGTCATCCAGGAAGTAGCGATGGCCAATGAGCTGCAGCCGGTTATTTCGCCAGCGTCGTGAAATAACCGCTTCATTGAACTGTCATCGCGCACAACAACAATTATCATATTCAAATAACATGAAACAGTGAGTTGTATTGCCTCGGGAGAACTTTGCATGGCCCATGTAGACGTAATGGAAGCACTAACAGCAGTCGGCATCAAAAATGTCGTTGACGTAGTCTATAACCCCTCCTATGAAACCCTGTTTGCAGAGGAGACCCAGCCGGGGCTGCCAGGCTTTGAAAAAGGCGTGGTCACTGAGATGGGGGCGGTAGCGGTTGATACCGGCATCTTCACTGGCCGCTCTCCCAAAGACAAGTACATTGTCAAAGACGATACAACCCGCGACACCATCTGGTGGTCGGACCAGGGCAAGAATGATAACAAAGCTATCTCCGAGGCCGTCTGGGCCGACCTTAAATCCCTGGTAACCGAAGAGCTATCCGGCAAACGCCTGTTTATTATTGATGGCTTTTGCGGTGCCAACCCGGAAACCCGGCTGAGCGTTCGTTTTGTCACTGAAGTGGCCTGGCAGGCCCACTTCGTGAAAAACATGTTTATTCGCCCAAGTGATCAGGAGCTCACCGGGTTCAAGCCTGACTTTATCGTCATGAACGGGGCCAGGTGCACCAACCCCAACTGGCAGGAGCACGGCCTTAACTCTGAGAATTTTGTCGCGTTTAACCTCACCGAGCGCATCCAGGTCATCGGTGGTACGTGGTACGGCGGCGAGATGAAAAAAGGCATGTTCTCCATCATGAACTACCTGTTGCCACTGCGTGGCATTGCCTCCATGCACTGCTCAGCCAACGTCGGGGAAAAAGGTGATACCGCGATCTTCTTCGGCCTGTCCGGCACCGGCAAAACCACTTTGTCAGCCGACCCGAAACGGGCATTGATTGGTGACGACGAGCACGGCTGGGACGATGATGGCATCTTCAACTTTGAAGGCGGCTGCTACGCCAAAACCATCAACCTCAGAGAAGAGAATGAACCGGAAATCTTCCACGCCATCCGTCGCGACGCCCTGCTGGAAAACGTCTCCGTGGATGCCAACGGCAAGATTGACTTCGACGACGGCACAAAAACCGAGAACACCCGGGTCTCCTACCCTCTCTACCACATCGACAACATCGTCAAGCCTGTATCAAAAGCAGGACACGCCAAAAAGGTGATCTTCCTCACGGCCGACGCCTTTGGGGTTCTGCCACCGGTTTCACGCCTGACGCCAGAGCAGACCAAATACCACTTCCTCTCCGGTTTCACGGCCAAACTGGCCGGTACCGAGCGCGGTATCACCGAGCCGACACCCACCTTCTCCTCCTGCTTCGGTGCGGCGTTTTTGACCCTGCACCCCACCAAGTACGCGCAAGAGCTGGTGAAAAAGATGGAAGCCCATGGCGCCACTGCTTATCTGGTCAATACCGGCTGGAATGGCACTGGCAAGCGCATCTCCATCAAGGCGACCCGGGCGATCATTGACGCCATTCTTGATGGCTCCATTGACGAAGCTGAAACCACCACGCTGCCCTTCTTTGGTCTGCACGTTCCCAAGAGCGTTGCCGGGGTCGAGCCAGGTATCCTCAACCCCCGGGACACCTACGAAGACCCAACCGAGTGGGATCGTAAAGCCGGCGACCTGGCAGATCGCTTCATCACCAACTTCGTTAAATTTACCGATACCGACGAAGGCAAGGCGCTGATATCGGCAGGACCTAGCTTGAGCTGATTATCTGCACATCAACAAAGCCAGTTGAGGGTGACACGTCACCCTCGCTGTTCTTGAACTACCAGTTTTCAGCTAACCCAAAGTAAGCCTGCCGACCAATTGCTCTGGCAAAATACCACCACCGAGGGGGGTCGCAAAAAGCATAAAAGCCCTGAACCACTAAGAACACGAAGGAAAAGAAAAGCTCTTCTTTGTGCTCTTCGTGTTCTTCGTGGTTCCCTTCTTTTAAGAGCCTTTTGCGACGCCCTCCTGACGCAACAATCAGATAATTTCCCGACCGATGCCCATCGCAATCCTGCCTATGAAGTCACTTTGGGTATATAATCCTCAGTTTTCTCCGGCCAATGCTGCATGCTGATGGCTTGAGTTTTCCCGGTCAGGATAGACATTGATTCCCGGTGGATGCGGGAATAGTGGCAAGTCAGAGCATGGTCCGAAGCTATCCTGTTTTTTGATTCCCATGATGAGTGTGTTTTATGGAGAGTATCTCTCAACGTATAGCCGAAGAGTTGGGTGCCAGGGCTGAACAAGTCACCAGCGCTGTGCAACTGCTTGATGATGGAGCCACTGTGCCATTCATCGCCCGTTATCGAAAAGAGGTTACAGGGGGTCTGGACGACACTCAGCTGCGAACCCTGGAAGAACGCCTGCGCTACCTGCGCGAGTTAGAAGAGCGTCGCGAAACCATTCTTAAAAGCATTGCCGAGCAGGACAAACTGACCCCAGAGCTGGAAAAGGACATTCGCACCGCCGATACCAAAACCCGTCTGGAAGACCTGTACCTGCCCTACAAACCCAAACGCCGCACCAAGGCACAAATCGCCCGCGAAGCCGGTCTGGAGCCACTGGCCGACCTGCTGTTTGGCACACCGGAAAAAGACCCTGAAACGGAAGCTGGCGCTTATGTCGATGCTGACAAAGGCGTGGCCGACGTCAAAGCCGCCCTGGAAGGTGCGCGCCATATCCTGATGGAACGCTTCAGCGAAGACGCTGAACTGCTTGGCCAACTGCGCGAACTGCTGTGGAACGACGGCATCCTGAGCAGTCGTGGCGTGGCCGGCAAAGAAGAAGAAGGCGCCAAGTTCCGCGACTATTTCGAACACGATGAACCGCTGAAAAGCGTACCTTCCCACCGTGCCCTGGCCATTTTCCGTGGTCGCAATGAGGGCGTGCTGCAGGCCAGTATCCGTCTGAGCGATGAGCCGGAAGACCGCCGCGCTACCCACCCGTGTGAAAAACGCATTGCTGATTTCTGGCACATCGAACATCAGGGCCGTGCGGCGGACGACTGGTTAAAAGAGGCCGTCCGCTGGACCTGGCGAGTTAAGTTGCTGTCCCAGCTGGAGACCGAGCTGATGACCCGTATTCGGGAAAATTCCGAAGACGAAGCCATCAAAGTCTTTGCCAAAAACCTGAAAGATCTGCTGCTGGCGGCACCGGCCGGCCTGCGCCCAACCCTCGGCCTGGATCCCGGTCTGCGTACCGGCGTTAAAGTGGCCGTAGTAGACGGCACCGGCAAACTGGTTGAACACACCACCATCTACCCGCACGCGCCGCAGAAAAAGTGGAAAGACGCTCTTGGCACCCTGGCAACCCTCTGTCTGACTCACCAGGTGGAGCTGGTCAGTATCGGCAATGGCACCGCCTCACGGGAAACCGACCGCCTGGTGGCCGAACTGATGCGTAGCTACCCCAAACTCGGCCTGACCAAAATTGTCGTCAGTGAAGCCGGCGCCTCGGTCTACTCCGCTTCGGAACTGGCAGCCCGTGAATTCCCTGACCTGGATGTCTCTATCCGTGGCGCAGTATCCATCGCTCGTCGTCTACAGGACCCACTGGCCGAACTGGTCAAGATCGAACCGAAATCCATCGGTGTTGGCCAGTACCAGCACGACGTCAGCCAGGTCAACCTGTCCCGCTCCCTCGAAGCCGTGGTTGAAGACTGTGTAAACGCCGTCGGTGTTGACCTGAACACCGCATCCGGCGCACTGCTGGCGCGAGTATCCGGTCTGAACCGCACCCTGGCCGACAACATCGTCACCTACCGCAATGAAAATGGTGCGTTCAAAAGCCGTCAGGAGCTGCAGAAAGTCACCCGCTTCGGGGCAAAAACCTTTGAACAGGCAGCCGGCTTCCTGCGCGTCATGAACGGTGATAACCCACTGGACGGCTCAGCAGTCCACCCTGAGGCGTACCCGGTGGTGGAAAAGATCGCCAGCCAGTCCAGCCGCGATGTGCGCGCCCTGATAGGTGACTCAGGCTTTTTGAAAAGTCTCAACGCCGCTGACTTTACTGACGACACCTTCGGTCTGCCCACGGTCACCGACATCATCAGCGAACTGGACAAACCCGGCCGCGACCCCCGTCCGGACTTCAAGGCCGCGGAGTTCAAGGAAGGAATTGAAGATATTCGTGACCTGAAACTGAACATGGAGCTTGAAGGTGTGGTGACCAATGTGACCAACTTCGGTGCCTTTGTTGATATTGGCGTCCATCAGGATGGCCTGGTGCACATCTCTGCCCTGTCGGAGACCTTTGTCAAAGACCCGCGAGAAGTGGTCAAAGCAGGCGACATCGTCAAGGTAAAAGTGATGGAGGTGGATGTAGCCCGCAAGCGCATCGGGCTGTCCATGCGCATGTCCGACAAGGCCGAGGAGCGTGCTGAAGCTCGTCAGCAACCCCGTCAGGCCCGCGCTGAAAAGCCTGCCGGCGGCAACCGGCGCAATGCTGCACCTGCCCGAGGCAAAAAACAGGAAACCGTCGGCACTTTTGCTGACCTGTTTGCCAATGCCAAGCAGTTGCGTAAGTAACTGTTGGGCTAATACTCTGACTGAGAGTGCTGGCAGCAGTGAATGATCAGCAAAAAAGCCCGGTTTATACCGGGCTTTTTTGTCTCACCAACCAGCCTTAACCATCGACTAGCGACGATGAACCCCCGCAGGCTGATAATCAGCAACCTGGATAGGTGAGTTTTTCTCAATAAACTCCCTCAACACGTCAGCATCAACAAAACCAGTATCCTTGAAGCCCGGGTAACCGGAGACATCTGGATAACCATCGCCTCCGCCAGCAGAGAAACTGAGCGTCGCCATGGTATAGTTTTGTGCCAGATCCAGAGGCTTGCCCTTGATAACCACGTCTTTCACCCCGTCGTTGGTAATCGCCATTTCCACACCTGAAAAGTGTGCAAAAGCACCACTGCTCGTTGGCATCAATGCGACAACATTGAGGTAATCAAGCACTTGCTGACCAGTCATTTCCGTAGTGGTCAGCGTGTTACCAAAAGGAAAGACCATCAGGACATCTTTATAAGAGATTTCACCCGGCTCAATGCTGGCACGAATTCCCCCACCGTTGGTAACGGCAAAATCAGCACCGGTTTTGGCCAGAAACGCCTGAGTTAACAGCGTGCCCAGATTGGTAGGCTGATAACGTACTTCACTGCGCTGGCCCTGTAACCGCTGATCAGTGCTACCAACTTTGCCCTGTATCAGCTTCAACCCTTTTTCCTGGTAGGGACGCAGCAGTTTGATCATGGCCGGATCATGGGCAAATTGAATATCACTGTCTTCGTGATTAACCGGTATCAACTCATAATCCATCAACGATAACTGACCATTTTTATACTCAAAATCGGCCCGGCCCACGTACATCCCCCACTCTTGAGCCTGCACAATCCACGTGTCATTTTGTCGGTCAGGCTGAAACAGGGGGTCTTGCGAATGACCGCCAACAATAAGATCAATGCCGTTTACTTCCCGAGCCAGAGTGACATCACCAGGCGCGTTTACCTCGTGTTTGCCATCGGCATAGTGCCCCATATGCGTTGCAGCAATGATAATATCAGCCTTTTCCTCCAGTTCGGGCACCAGCTTGCGGGCGGCATCCACCGGCTTATCGAAGCGTAATCCCTGCACATTTTCCGCCGCGGTCGCCTTGGGGGTGTCGTCGGTGGTTAAGCCCATAACAGCTACGCGCAGGCCATCAAAGGTAAAGGTGGTGTAGGGCTTGAATAACAGCTGCCCGGTTTTTTTGTCGACGATATTGGCAGAAAGAAATGGGAACTCGGCCAGGTCTTCTTGCATTTCAAGCACGTCCCGCGAGTTGTCAAACTCATGGTTGCCCACTGCCATGGCGTCATAACCGAGCATGTTCATGCCTTTGAAATCAGGTACCGCATCCTGCAGGTCGGACTCAGGCACTCCAGTGTTGATATCACCACCAGAAAGCAACAGCACATGACCACCTTCGGCAGCCACTTCCTGTCGAATTTGTTCAATCAACGTCTTGCGCGCAGCCATGCCAAACTGGTTTTTGTCGTCTTGCCAGAAACGGCCGTGATGATCGTTGGTGTGCAGCACCGTCAGCTGGTAAGTTTTATCAGGACTGGGCCCTGCTCCGGGCATTGTCGAGCAGGCACTGATCATAACGAGAAGGGCAGTAAAAGCCACTTGGACACGCCTGATGTTGAACTGCATAATTCCAATCCTCACCATAAAGATTCTGGTCATGCCAAAAAGCAGCATTATCTATCCAAGCCTATGAAGATGCAGCTTTTTTAGTTACGATTCACGGCCACTACTCTGCCTGCAATACTTACCTGCCATATACCCGACCACCATCAAATTTGTGAGATGTTCCATGACTGAATTGAACGCCCGAAGCCGTCAGGCCCTGCAATTAATGGATTTGACCTCATTAAATGAGGACGATACGCCAGAGGCGATCATTGCCTTGTGCCGGCAGGCACGCACTGAGGCCGGCAACACCGCCGCCATCTGCATTTACCCTCGCTTTATTCCCCTGGCTCGCAAAACCCTGAAATCTCTGGGCCTGAATGACGTCACCATTGCCACGGTCACCAATTTTCCAGACGGCGGTGACGACGTCGATATTGCCGTTGCCGAAACACGAGCCGCTGTCGCCTATGGTGCCGATGAGGTGGACGTGGTATTCCCCTATCGCGCCCTGATGGCGGGCAATGAAACCGTAGGTGCCGAGCTGGTCAAACGGTGTAAGGAGGCCTGTGGCGCCAACGTACTACTGAAAGTGATTATTGAGAGCGGCGAGTTGAAAGACGAAGCGCTGATTAGACGGGCCAGTGAAATCGCCATTGATGCCGGCGCTGACTTTATCAAAACTTCCACCGGTAAGGTGCCCGTCAATGCCACCACTGAATCGGCTCGCATTATGCTTGAGACAATCCGCGACAGTGGCAAAACCAACGTTGGCTTTAAACCTGCCGGTGGTATTAAAACCGCCGAGGATGCCGCTGTTCACCTTGAGCTGGCGGACACCATCATGGGGCCAGAGTGGGTTGATCGTAACCACTACCGTTTTGGTGCCAGCAGCCTGCTCGGCAACCTGCTGATCGACCTTGGCCTGAAGCAGGGTGAAAGCAACAAAGAGGGGTACTGACAATGATTCTTCCCCAGGAAATTATTCGTCGTAAGCGGGAAGGAGAAGTATTAAGTGCCGAAGAAATTGCCAGTTTTATCGCCGGCGTCACCGACGACTCCATATCAGAAGGCCAGATCGGTGCGTTTGCCATGGCCGTCTATTTTCAGGGCATGAATATTGATGAGCGCATAGCCTTAACCTGTGCCATGCGCGACTCCGGAGAGGTAATGGACTGGTCTGCTGAGCAACTGAGCGGCCCCATACTCGATAAACACTCCACCGGTGGCGTCGGTGACGTGGTCAGCCTGATGCTTGGCCCAATGATTGCCGCCTGCGGTGGTTTTGTACCGATGATTTCAGGCCGCGGTCTGGGTCATACCGGCGGCACGCTGGACAAGCTGGACAGTATTCCCGGTTATACCACCAGCGCCTCCGAGTCCCTGTTCCGAAAGGTGGTGAAAGAAGCTGGCGTGGCCATTGTCGGTCAGACGGGCGAACTGGCACCGGCAGACAAGCGCATTTACGGTGTCCGCGATGTGACCGCCACGGTGGAGTCCATCGGCATGATCACGGCGTCGATCCTGTCGAAAAAGCTGGCCGAAGGTCTCGACGCCCTGGTCATGGACGTCAAAGTGGGCAGCGGCGCTTTTATGCCCACCTACGAACAGTCAGTGGAGTTAGCTCGCAGCATTGTTCAGGTGGCCAATGGTGCCGGGGTAAAAACCACCGCCCTGCTCACCGACATGAACCAGTGTCTGGCATCAAGCGCCGGCAACGCCATCGAGGTGCGTGAAGCTGTGCGCTTTTTGACCGGAGAGTATCGCAATGAGCGCCTGCTGGAGACCACCATGGCCCAGTCTGCCGAACTGCTGGTATCCGGTAATCTGGCCACTGACGTACAACAGGCCAGACAGAAGCTGCAAACAGTACTGGCTAACGGTCAGGCAGCAGAAATATTCGCCAGGATGGTCGCTGGTCTCGGTGGACCAGCTGACTTTGTCGAGCACCACGACCGCTACCTGCCCAATGCCGCTATTATCAAGCGTGTGTTTATGGAGGGAGAGGGCTATCTCTCGGCGATGGACACCCGCGCCGTGGGTATGGCCGTGGTACAGCTCGGTGGCGGGCGCAAAGTAGCTGCTGACACTATCGACTACAGTGTTGGCCTGAGCGACATCTGCCGTCTTGGAGACAGGATTAACCCGTCCCAGCCAATCGCCATGCTGCACGCCAACTCCGAGGACTGCTGGAATCAGGCGGCAGACACGCTGCGCGCCGCACTGACCATCAGCGACCAGAAGCCCGAACAACACCCCATGGTTTACCAACAGTTGTGAGTAACCAGAACACCCCGGTCGGGTGTTCATTTGTCAGGAAACTGCCCTAAACACGACAGATCAGGAGTAACGGATGAAGCGTGCGATTGTTCTTGTGATGGATTCATTTGGCATTGGTGCCACTGAGGATGCCAGTCAGTTTGGTGATGCCGGCTCCAACACCATCGGCCACATCGCCCGGGCCTGTGCCGATGGGGAAGCCAATCAGGGTCGCAGCGGACCGCTGAGCCTGCCGGAGCTTTCCGGCCTTGGTCTGGTTCACGCGGCCCGCGATGCCTGCGGCGAGTTCCCCAAAGGCATGGTCAACGATATGCCGATCATTGGTGCCTATGGTTACGCCAAGGAACTCTCCAGCGGCAAGGATACCCCCAGTGGCCACTGGGAAATGGCCGGCGTGCCGGTGCTGTTCGAATGGGGCTACTTTCGTGATGAGCAAAACAGCTTCCCCCAGGAGGTGCTCTCAGAGCTGATCAAAAGAGCCAGACTGCCGGGCGTACTGGGCAATTGCCACGCTTCGGGCACCAGCATTCTTGCGCAACTGGGTGAAGAGCACATGGGAACTGGCAAGCCCATTGTTTACACCTCTGCCGACAGCGTCTTCCAGATCGCCTGCCACGAAGAGACTTTCGGGCTGGACAGGCTGATGGAGGTGTGCCAGATCGCCCGTGAAATTCTCAACCCATACAACATTGGTCGTGTTATTGCACGACCGTTTATTGGTGATGATGCCGCTGACTTTCAGCGCACCGGCAACCGCCGGGATTTTTCCGTGCGGCCACCTGCGCCAACCGTGCTGGACAGACTGGTGGCCAGTGGCGGTCAGGTAGTCAGCGTAGGCAAAATTGCTGATATCTTTGCCAACCAGGGCATCACCCGAAAAATCAAGGCTACAGGCATTCCGGCGCTGTTTGAGGCCACCCGGGAGGCATTGCAGCAGGCCGGTGATCGCACATTGATCTTCACCAACTTTGTCGATTTTGACTCATCCTTCGGGCATCGCCGTGATGTGCCCGGCTACGCCCTGGCCCTGGAACAGCTCGATGCCATGTTGCCAGACCTGTTTTATGCCATGAATGATGACGACCTGCTGATCATCACCGCTGACCACGGCTGCGACCCCACCTGGCCTGGTACCGACCATACCCGTGAACATATCCCGGTACTGGTCTATAACAAACGACTTAAGCCTTGTGCTTTGGGACAGCGTGAAACCTTTGCTGATATCGGCCAGTCTCTGGCCAGTTTCTTTGGCCTGAAACCGATGGCATACGGTACATCCTTTTTACCGGACATTTTCGAGCACGCCTGACCCGCCCGGTTGACGATCACGACCTCAGGAGAGAACCATGACACCTCATATTAATGCCAAACCCGGAGCTTTTGCCGATGTCTGCCTGATGCCCGGTGACCCGCTGCGCGCCAGGCATATTGCTGAGAAGTTCCTGACAGGCGCCGAGCTGGTCACCGACGTACGCAATATGCTGGGCTTTACCGGTACTTACCAGGGTAAGTCAGTATCCGTGATGGGTTCTGGCATGGGCATTCCATCGGCTTCCATCTACTACAAGGAGCTGATCACCGAGTACGGCGTCAAGAGCCTGATTCGGGTTGGTTCCTGCGGTGCCATTTCGCGCGATATAAAAGTCCGTGACATCGTCATTGGGATGGGTGCCTGCACCGATTCGAAGGTAAACCGTACCCGCTTCAAGGATCACGACTTTGCTGCCATCGCTGATTACCACCTGCTGGAACGTGCCGTCAATGCTGCGCGAAGCATGAATCTGTCGGTTAAGGTGGGAAACCTGTTTTCAGCGGACCTGTTCTACAATCCGGACGCAACTATGTTTGACACCATGGAAAAGTACGGTGTGCTCGGTGTGGAGATGGAAGCGGCCGGCCTGTATGGTGTCTGCGCTGAATTTGGTGCTTGCGGCCTGGCCATCTGTACCGTCAGTGACCATATCCGCACGGGGGAAGCCCTGCCGCCGGAAGATCGTCAGTCGACGTTTGATGAGATGGTTGAAGTAGCACTGAAGTCGCTGCTCTAGTCTATGAGAGTTTAAATACGACAACTTTCATCGGTTCGGGTGCCTGATTGCACCCGGGCAGCCGTTCCTGCGAAGGAGGTTGTCGCAAAAAGCATAAAAGCCCTGAACCACTAAGAACACGAAGGCCACAAAGGAAAAGAAAAGCTCTTATTCGTGCTCTTCGTGGTTCCCTTCTTTTCAGGGCCTTCTAACACACGTCCGGTGAGGCATTGATTCGGGCTTGAGATGCCCGCTATTCGCCACCATTGGCCGGCTTTTCAACTCCGATATTTGGATTCTTGAATGCAGCGTCGTCAACGTCAACATTCAGGTTCTCAACACTCAGAACGCCATCAAGTATCCACCGCTTGCTTGATGCGTCGGCTGCTGGCTTTTCCACATCAAACTCTTTAATTCGCAAGTGGTAGATGTTACCTGGCACGTACTCAAATTCTTCGATTTCACCATAGAAGTTGGTCCAGGGCTCATCTTCAGATTCGCGAATCTGCAGGCACTGCATTCTGCCCACGCCGGTGCACGTTACCTTTTCTGGCCCCACGTAAACCATCCGGGTTAACCCGTCTTCCATATTTGGCTGTCTGGTAAATTCGTAGCTCTCATCAGCGGTTGTGAGAATCAGCTGTTCTTTTGAATATTCTACGGTTGGCTTATTGGTTAGTAGTTGCTTCAGCTTCTCTTCTTTCTTGCCCTTCTCGTCATAACACATCATCAAGGTACTGGTCAGACGCTCCACTAGTAGATGGTCATCAACCATCTTTACCGTACCCGACATACGGTTACAGCCGGCAAAGGCATAAACACGGTCGTTTTTGATTTCCAGAATCATTGCTGGTGTGTCTGCTGCCGGGCTGGTTTCCTTCCAGCGACCTTCAGGCAAACTGCTGCACGCTGTCAGTAAAATCGACATGGCCACTATCCCGGGTTGGAAAAATTTCATTGGAGGCTCCATAAGACAGCCCTGGCACAGGGCTGTGTCAGGATACTTGCCACTCATATTTCTGTCTACTCCCTGCGGGCCTTGGGGCAGTAGCGTGGCCATCAGTGCACCAGGTGCACAGTGAACGGATAACGGTAAAATTCCCCATTGCCTGCCTTCATGGCCGCCCTGAACATAAACAACAGTGCCACGATAAGCACCACCGGCACTGCCGGCAGCAGCAGCCAGCCCACCAGAAAGAAGGTGAGGACGCTCCAGAGAACGCACAACAACGAGAAGGTGATCTGGAAATTAAGCGACTCTCTGGCGTGATGCTCAACAAATATCGATTTATCCCGCTTTAACCACCAGATCATCAGCGGTATGGCCATATTCAGGCCGGGCATCACAAAGCCCAGCAGCGGCAGAAGGTGTGCCAGCACTGCCAGATTTTTATCATCCCGATGGATTTTAGAGGTATTGACAAGATCAGAACCAAAGTCGTTCATTTACGTTCCGCTGCACACCGTCAGGCGATTGGTAATGGTGCGTCGCACCGTGAAGGTAAATAGTACCACCACCCAAGCGATCACGGCAGCCTGTGCATTATTGCAGGCGCACCCGTTCGAACAACGGTCCCTCCAGGCTCTCGAGCAGCTGATCAACCTGTTGTCCCCGGACCTGCGTCGGCCTTCCTTTCAGTGGATGGTAACGGTCGTTAACCCAGTGAACTGACCAGTTCCAGGTGGTTGCCACACAGTCAGAGGCGAATGATTTCAGGTCAAACTGCTGGCCCTGTTCGATGCAACCGGTCAGGAACTGATCCACCTCAGACATCAGGATCGGGTAACTGCCCGCCGGTTTATTAATGTACTTGACCCGGGTCTGGTAGATCCAGAACTGACCAGACGAAGGAATCTCGGCATTGTTCATCGCCTCCAGCTGCGTCGAACTGATCTGTACACGACAGGCCTGCAGCTGTTGACGGTCTATCACCCTGATTCCGGTGGGTGGCACACCAATCAGCACACCGTTGAACCGGCCGCCGACAAATGGCACCACACCCAGTTCGGTCAGCCGGACAAAATTGTCCTGGTGAGTCCTGCTCAGCCAGCCCCGGCGAAAACCATAAACCCAGACTGGAATCGCTGGCTCTGAGGCCGCTCTGCCGGGGCTGGCGACCTGTTCATAGAGCAGGCTGCCATAGCCGACAACGTACTGAGGCACGCTCTTATCCGGGGGTGGAAAACAGGTATTGGCCAGGACAGAGGGAGCAGCGAGCAGTAACACCGACAACGCGGGACCAGTAACTTTTGGCCAGACTACCTTCCACATTGTTTTTTCCTCAATTTCTCACAATTTATCCGCAGCTTCTGTTGTGCCTCGAGCAGTCTTGATCATCGTTGCCGCACCTTACTGGCTTATTTCTTAATGAAAAAAACAAAGCTTCCGACAACGTATAAGTATCCGCCACAAAAGCCGAAATAATTGGGAAAATTTTTAATTAAAAATTTCCTTCTTATTAGCTTTGATTTGCATCGAATTCAGAAGGATCTGCTAACCATGTCCGGTCGACTGTTGTTTAGGGAAAAACAACTCAGGCTCTGTGTCGTGGCCGCTCTCGCCTCCATCGCAGCTCCCATGGCTCAGAGCCTGGTCTTGCCGCCCAATCCACTGGCCGTTAACTTTTCCTCGAGTTGTCGGTCAACAGGTGACAACAACTTCTCCTGTATCAGTGCCAGCAAAAACCCGGCACCTGAAATCAGAGTAATACCCCTGTCGCCGAAGCCTGTTACTGTCAGTCGTAAAGATATTTCCCCCGATCATTCTGTCGAGTCAGAGGCGCTGTTAAGTCTGTTGGAAGCACCAGGCGAACACTTCGTATTGCAATGGATGGCGGCCAGGGAGCGCAGCCAGCTGGAAACGTTGAGGGATCGTTATCCGGTCTTACAAAAAGCGACCATCGCCGAGTATAACCGCTCCGGCAAGACCTGGTATGTCCTTCTTGATGGTCCCTACTCAAGCCGCAATGAGGCCATGGCCGAACTCGAAACACCACCGCGATCGCATATGGCACAGGAACTCTATCCCTGGACCCGGTCGCTGGCCAGCATTCAGAAGCTTGATATCATTCGACCGGATTTTGTCAGGCAGCAAATTGCCAGCACCGCCCCTCCGGCGCTACCGGCTCACATGTCCAACGTGGAACCCATTGAATACGATGTTTCCTACAGTTCCAGTAATCAGTCAGCCTACTCTGATCCCGCTGAACAGCTGAGCATCCCTTACGGCATGGAGTTCAGCAGCAGCGTCGACTTTAACCTTGACCAGCAGACTCCATCCAGACAAGTCAGGTCTGAATCTTTGCCTGAAAACGCGGCACCAACCTTTGCGGGGGTATCCGGACAGCACGCCTTGCAGGATGCGACGTTCAATAATCAGGACTCCGGCAAAGCTGCTCGCTCCCAGCCACAAGAGCAAAGCGTCTTAGCGTCTGCGGGCGATGTCCTGACAGCTAACCCAGAACGTTTCACCATTGAGTGGATGAGTGCCAGCAGAAAAGCCACTCTCGAACGGGTACAGTCGCGCTATAACGAGCTGCAAGATACTCAGATCATCCACTATCAAAGCAACAACCAGAGTCGCTATGCCCTGGTGAGCATGTTGTTTACCGATCGTACTGACGCTGCGGATGCCTTGCTGGAACCATCACTGGCAAAAGTATCAGCACGTTTTGCTCCAAAGGTTCGCCAGGTCGGCTATTTACAGTCTTTGACTGGCGTTGAGAGCCAGCTTGCGTCAGGCCAGTTAATAGCCGCGAGTAAAACGACAGAAAAAGACTATTTGGCCGACCTGACGCAACAAGTTGACCAGTACCGACAAAAGGGCGAGCTGCCCGGGCCAAACAGTTACACCATTCAGTGGTTCTCCTCCAGTGACCGTCAAGCTATTGATAAACTCAAACGGCGCTTCCCGGAACTGGCCGCAGCCAAGACCGTGCACATCAGCCGTAACCAGAAAGACTGGTATGTTCTGGTTCAGGGGCAATACAAAACCAGTGAGGAAGCCATCGAGGCTTTGCAGTCGCCAGCCATGAAAAGTATCGCCATGATCCTCCATCCGTGGACTCGTCCGCTGAACCCACTTAAGCGTTTGCAAATCGCCAGCCTCTGAGCCAGCACTGTTTGCCTCTGACCTGCCTTTCTCCAAA
This sequence comes from Endozoicomonas sp., assembly GCA_027942505.1. Taxonomy (GTDB): domain Bacteria; phylum Pseudomonadota; class Gammaproteobacteria; order Pseudomonadales; family Endozoicomonadaceae; genus Endozoicomonas. The sequence continues at coordinate 18,543 of JAQFVO010001324.1, forward strand.
GACAGGTTCTGGCAAAGGCTCATCCTTCACAGTATGCTTTCACAGCAAGCAAGCTTGATGGCAACCTCACGCCCCTGCTCACATCACTCCAACTTCAGGCTCTGAGGATCTCATGAACCGTATTCTCAAGTTCATCGCCACCCTTCTGGTGGTGGTGGTTATTCTGGGCGTTGCTGCTGCGCTGCTGCTACCCCGTATTCTTGACCCGGATAAGTACCGTGATGAGATCGCCAGACTCGTATACGACAAGTCGGGTCTGCAACTCGATATTCAAGGTCCAATTGACTGGTCCATTTTCCCCTGGGTAGGCCTCTCCCTTGAGAACATCTCCGTAGCAGGTGCTGACAACCAACAGCTCGGCCAGCTTGGTGCTGCGCAAGTGAGTGTCAAACTGCTGCCCCTGTTGAGCAGGCGGGTTGAGATGCAGACCGTGCGGTTAAAAGGGCTTGAGCTGACTCTGGTCAGGAATGCTCAGGGTGTCGGCAACTGGCAGGTGAAGGCACCGCAACCGGGGCAGGTGAAAACCACGCCATCACCAGAAACCGGGCAACCAGCACCGCAGCACAGCCCGGAAAAAGCCCCCGACGGCCCCGCACTCACCATCGACATCGCCAGTGTTGACGTCAGTGGTCTGCTGATCAGCTACAACGACCAGCTCACCGGCCAGAAGTACACCATTTCAGACGCCAGTCTGACCACCGGTGCCATTGCCATGGGGCAGGCCTTCCCTTTTCAACTCAAGGCCCGGATTGCGATCCCCGAACTGGCCATGAACGCCCAGGTCAATGGCAATATGACCATTGACCCGGAAACTGGCAACTACGACATCAAGGGCCTGAAAATCAGTGCTGCACCAGCCGTAACCGACGGTGAACGTCTGAGCATTGTCGGCAATGTGCAGTATCAGCAGTTGCCAATGCATATAACCGGCGATCTGGACGTTGAACCGTTTAACCTGGCCAGCCTGCTTACCCAGCTGAATATCGCGCTGCCACCTATGGCCGACCCTGAGGCGCTGAACAGGCTCTCTTTTGACAGCCACTTCAGCTCTGATGGCAACAACTTCAATGCCAGCAGTCTGGCCCTCAAGCTGGACAGTTTTACTTTGGCCGGTAGCCTGAACATGGACCAGCGCGGCAGAACACAGTTCACCTTCACTGGTAACGACCTGAACCTCGATAACTACCTGCCACCTGCTGTTGCCACGGACGGACAGACGACAGATAGCAATGAACCATCATCAGCCAACCAGCCTGCGACGGACCAAAAAGCCTCAGTCGCCACTGCTGAGCAGCAAAAACCGGCTAAAGCCGCGACTGCCGGGCCAACCACCGTGGAACACCCCCTCTTACCGGAAGCCATGCTGCGCAAACTGAATCTGGATGGCTCGCTCAAACTGAACTCGCTGACTGCTGCCGGTTTCGTCTTTGAGCAACCCGCGCTGACCATACACGCAGCCGGAGGCCAGCAACGAGTGAAGATCGCCTCTGGCTTCTACCAGGGCACCATTGACATGACCAACAGCCTGGATGTACGGGGCAATCCACAAATGGCCGCCAGTGCCACCCTGGATGATATTTCCCTGCAAGCACTGGCCGTTCGCCTGCCCGAGCTGGCATCACTGCAAGGCGAGGTCAATGCCAGCGTGAACGTTACTACTCACGGCCAGTATGCCAACGTGCTGACCCAGAATCTTAACGGTGAAGTGTCGTTCAATGTTGATAAAGGTGCTTTTCTAGGCACTAATTTTGATCACCTGCTGTGTCAGGCCATCGCCAGTGTGCGCAAAAAGACCTTGCTGCAAACAGACGACTGGGGAACCACAACAGAGTTTACCAATCTCAGTGTTACAATGGACATCAAGAACGGTGTGGCCACCAGCGATAACCTGATTGCCGCCCTTGCCAACATGAATCTCAAAGGTGATGGCGACATCAACCTGGTGGACCGCAAGCTGGACTACCACCTTGGCCTGAATATCCCCGGTGGCCATGCACCGGGCAATGATCCGGCCTGTGAAGTCAGCGAGGAGTTCGCTGATGTCACTTGGCCGGTGCAATGTTACGGTGAGTTTGAGGACCTGAAGTGCGGCATTGACCTGGAACGCATGGCCAGAACCGTTGCCGAGATTACCCAGAATCGACTCAAGCAAAAGTTCGAGGAGAAGGTTCAGGAACCGGTCAAAAAACTGCTTCAGGGGCTGTTTAAACAATAATCAGCCCTGCCTGCCACCAGAAGATACCGGGACAACCCCATCCCGGTGTGTTCAATCCGGGGAACTTATTCCACGATCGTTTCTCAGATGAAAACCGATACAAGAAATGTTGTTGCAAACCAAATCACATGATGTCCGAAAAAAAATACTCAGACCCCACATTCAGCCAACGACTGCTG
>JAQFVO010000868.1 GCA_027942505.1 Endozoicomonas sp.
CTGGCGGTCAGTCAGGCGATCTGCGAATATCGTCGCGATCAGGGGATTGAGGGGCCTCTGTTTGTCGGCATGGATACCCATGCGTTGTCGGAGCCTGCGCTGATCAGTGCCGTGGAAGTGTTTGTTGGTAATGATCTGGATGTCATCATCGACCAGCAGCGGGGTTATACCCCCACTCCGGTGATTTCCCACGCCATCGTCACGTACAACCGCAGTCACAGCAAGCTGGCGGACGGGGTGGTGATCACACCTTCTCATAACCCCCCCGAAGATGGCGGTTTCAAATACAATCCGCCCCACGGTGGACCTGCCGGCAGTGATATTACCGGCTGGGTTGAACAGCGGGCCAACAAGCTGATCGCCCGGGGGCTGTCAGGTATTAACCGGGTGACCTTTGCCCGGGCGCTGGCATCGGGCAAAGTTCATCAGTACGACTTCACTACTCCATACGTCAACGATCTGGAGAATGTTCTGGATATGGCCGCCATCGCCGGCGCCAAACTGAACATTGGCGTGGACCCGCTTGGTGGTTCTGGCCTGCATTACTGGGAGCCCATTGCTCAGCGTTATGGACTTGACCTGACCTTGGTCAGTCAGAAAATTGATCCCACCTTTGCTTTTATGCATCTGGATAAGGATGGTCGCATCCGTATGGATTGCTCATCTGCCTCTGCCATGGCCGGGCTGATCAAGCTGAAAAACGATTTTGATATCGCCTTTGGTAACGATCCTGACTTTGACCGTCACGGCATTGTCACCAGGGGCCATGGTTTGCTCAACCCTAACCATTACCTTGCCGTTGCCATTGAGTATCTCTACACCCACCGGCCGCAGTGGGCACAAAGTACCACCATCGGTAAAACCCTGGTGTCCAGCGCCATGATTGATCGCGTGGCAGGCGGGCTTGGGCGCACGGTAACCGAAGTGCCAGTGGGCTTTAAGTGGTTTGTTGATGGTCTGTCCGATGGCACCATGGCGTTTGGCGGCGAAGAGAGTGCCGGAGCCTGTTTCCTGCGCCGCGATGGCCGCGCCTGGTGTACCGACAAAGACGGTTTCATCATGGCACTGCTGGCAGCGGAGATCACTGCTGTGACAGGTCGTGATCCGGGTGAACACTATCAGGAGCTGACCAATAAATACGGCGCTCCCGTTTATCAGCGCATCGACGCTGCGGCTAACGACGCCCAGAAAAAGGTGCTCTCAGCCCTGAGTCCGGAACAGGTCAAGGCTGAGCAGCTGGCCGGTGATCCCATCATTGCCCGACTGACTCATGCACCTGGCAATGGCGCCGCCATTGGTGGCCTGAAGGTGGTTACCGAACGTGGCTGGTTTGCTGCCCGGCCATCGGGTACCGAGGCAGTTTATAAAATTTACGCGGAAAGTTTTGACGGAGAGCACCATCTGGCTCAGCTGCAAGGTGAGGCCCAGGAGATGGTTAACGACGTGTTCAAAGCCAACGGGGTATAACACAGGCTCTGATGTCTGGGTTGTTCAGATTTTTACCAGCAGTTGACGAACCACAAGGGGGAGAGCATTGCTGGTAACAGGAGGAGAGTGTCCGGGTTGAATCGACGATTCAGCCACGGCACCGGTCAGGGAGTGGCCACTACATTATTAAGTTGCAACACCAAACCAACGATAGGTATAGATTAGGTGGCATCAGTTCTTTCTATGATTCTGGCTGGGGGTGAAGGCTCAAGGCTCGCTCCATTAACGGGTACCAGGGCCAAACCTGCGGTTCCGTTTGGTGGACAGTATCGCATTATCGATTTTGTGCTGAGTAATTTTGTCAATTCCGATCTGCATAAGATCTATCTGATTACTCAGTTCAAGTCTCACTCATTGAGTAAACACGTGCAGCGCTGCTGGCGTATTGCCGGTCTGTCAGACAAATTTATCGATATGTTGCCAGCCCAGATGAATACCGGCAGCGACTGGTATCAGGGAACGGCAGATGCCGTGTACCAGAACCTGAACCATATTAAGTCACACAATCCGGACCTGGTCTGTGTGTTCGGTGGTGATCACATCTACACCATGAACGTCCGTGACATGACCTTTTTTCATGAACGCTATAAGGCGGACCTGACCGTGGCAGCCATCCCGGTTCCCGTGGAGCAGGCGCATCAATTCGGCATTATTGAAGTAGATGATAATGGTCGTATGATTGGCTTTGCCGAAAAGCCTAAGGACAACGTCAAAACCATCCCGGGTAATCCCGATTACGTTCTGGCCTCCATGGGCAACTACGTGTTCACCAGAGAGTGCCTGGTGCGGGAACTGTTGGACGACCATGATAATGAGATGTCCGACCACGACTTTGGCAAAGACATCATCCCATCGCTCTACCCAAGGGCCAACGTGATGGTGTACGACTTTTCGACAAATTTCGTACCGGGCAGGCAGGAAAACGGTTACTGGCGGGATGTTGGTACCATTGACTCCTACTGGGAGGCCCATATGGATTTATTATCGAAAAATCCACCCCTTGATCTGCACAATCAGGATTGGCCAATTCGCACCTACATTCCACCTTATCCTCCGGCACTGATCGCTTACGACCGTGATTCGCGTGAGGGACAGATCAATAACTCCATGATGGGTGTAGGCTGTGTTTGTCACGACATTGTCATGCAAAACAGCGTGGTTGGTTACAACGTCAAGATTGGTGACAACACCCGTATCACCGACTCGGTCATTCTGCCCAATGTCACCATCGGTGAGGATGTGGTGTTGAACCGGGTCATTATTGACAAGCGAGTGAAGATTGCTCCGGGGACACGCATTGGTGTCAACCGTGAGGAAGACATGAAACGCTTCAAGGTAACCGAATCCGGACTGGTCGTGGTTTCCAGGGGGGCAGAAGTTGGCTTCTGATCTGAACATTCTGTTTGCTGTTTCAGAGCTGGCCGGAGTGGCGAAAACCGGGGGGCTGGCTGATGTGGCGGCTGCCCTTGGTCCCTGGATGAAAAAACTCGGGCACGACGTCAGGGTTATTATGCCAGCTTATCGCCAGGCAGCGGCAGTGTTGCCTACCGTGGTGGTAGGCACTGGCGAGGTGGTTATCGGCCCTGGCTTACGATTTGGTTTTGCCATTCGCCAGGGTGAGTTTGCCGGTGTTACTGTCTATCTGATTGAGCACAACGACTATTTTGACCGGGGCGGGCTTTACAATCTGGGCGGTGAGGGCTTTGCCGATAACTCCCAGCGGTTTGCCTTTTTCTGTAAAGCGGCCCTGCGCTCTTGCCAGATTCTCCAGTTCCGGCCGGATATCATCCACGGTCATGACTGGCAGTCAGCGTTGCTGGGCTACTACCTGAAAACCCATGAAGCCGGAAACCCTTTTTTCAGCCCTACCCGCACGGTGTTGACCATTCATAACGGTGCTTATCAGCAACATACCCCGGCCGGGTTACTTGATGCCCTGGGCATTGATCGCAACTGGTTTAACCGGGACTATTTTGAGGACCATGGCCAGATTAACCTGCTCAAGGGCGGCATTGCCTTTGCGGACAAAATTACCACCGTCAGCCCTCGCTATGCCGAAGAGTTGCAGACTGAGCTCGGTTCCCACGGTCTGGCCGGTATCATAGGCCGGCGCCGACAGGATTTTTCCGGCATTCTCAACGGCTGTGATTACCAGGAGTGGAACCCAGAGACGGATCCGTACCTGCCGGCCCGCTACTCGCTGCAAGACCGCAGCGGCAAACAGGTTTGCAAACAGGCACTGCAGCAGCGCCTGGGTTTGCCTGTGGCAGTGGCTAAACCCCTGTACGGCCTGGTCAGTCGTCTGGCGGAGCAAAAGGGCTTCTCTTACCTGATACCGGCTTTATGGCACTTTTTGCAAGATGACGTGCAGGTGGTGTTACAAGGTTCCGGGGATCCGCAAATAGCCGCTGAGCTAAATCATCTGGCCAACGCTTTCCCTGACAAATGCCGCTTTATTGAGGCATACGACAACAGTCTTGCTCATATGATTGAGGCCGGTGGTGACTTCTTTCTGATGCCTTCGCTGTTTGAGCCTTGTGGACTCAATCAGATGTACAGCATGAAATATGGCACCTTACCCATTGTCCGTGCTGTCGGCGGGCTGGTGGATTCCGTCAAGTGTTTTGAGTCAGGAATTGACACCGCCAATGGTTTTATGTTTGGTCCGGCGCAGTGGGAACGACTGTTACAGTGCCTGCATCTGACCAAAGAGGTTTTTTCAGACAGCGAGACCATGGAGCGCCTGATTCATAATGCAATGTCTGAGTCGTTTACCTGGGAGTTGTCGGCCCAGGATTATCTTGCTGTCTACCGTGCTGCCCGTGGTGATTGAAAAAAATTTATGAACATTGCTGTTGCTTTACCAGAGACAATCTTACACGCCGTAAGCCCTCTGGAGTCTGACCTGGTCAATGGTCAGTGTGCTGCCCCTTTTAGCCTGCTCGGGTTACATGCTCATCCAGAAAATGGCATTGTTATCCGCGTCTGGCGTCCTGATGCGGTCAGGGTTGAGGTTGTTGCCGCGTCTGAAAGTCTTGGTGTTATGAAGCGCACCGGGAAAGGGATGTTTGAGTTACACCTGCCCGAAAAGAAAACGCCGTTTCTCTATCAGCTCAAGGTGTCCTGGGACAATGGTCACCAATTTCTGATTCATGACCCTTACCAGTTTGGTCAGTACACCCTGGCCCAGACCGATATTGAGCCAGAGGCGCTGCATCGACACCTTGGTGCGCAACTGCTGTCCCACGATGCTGAGGGCAGTGCTCCGGTCCGGGGCGTGCTGTTCAAAGTGTACGCTCCCTATGCCCGCTCGGTCAGTATTGTCGGTGGTTTTAACGGTTGGGATGAGCGGTTGCATCCCATGGCCAGCGCCAATGATGGTATCTGGCGGCTGTTTGTCCCTGGTGTCAGTGCCGGTGACCAGTACAAGTATGCCATTCGGGATTATCACGGCCACTCGTTGCCGCACAAAACCGACCCATTTGCCCGACACGTTCAGCAGTGGCCGGGGCTGGCTTCTGTGGTGCAGGAGGATAACGGCTATCTCTGGCAGGATCAGGCGTGGATGCAGCGACGCAGTGAGGCGAAAGGAGAGCAGCCTGTTGCCATCTATGAGGTGCATGCCGGCTCGTGGAAACGCAAGGCGAACGGCGATTTTCTCAATTTCCGGGAATTGGCCCGGGAGTTGGTGCCTTATGTTAAGGAGATGGGCTTTACCCACATCGAACTGCTGCCGGTTTCTGAGCATCCCCTGTTTGAATCCTGGGGCTACCAGCCAGTCGGGTTGTTTGCACCAAGCAGTCGTTATGGCCAACCCGATGATTTTCGCTTCTTTGTTGATCACTGCCACCGTGAAGGCATCGGCGTTATTCTCGACTGGGTACCGGCTCATTTCCCCAACGATGGTCACGGGTTAGCCAGGTTTGATGGTTCAGCGCTGTTTGAACATCCCGACCCGCGCCGGGGCTGGCACCCGGACTGGCAGACCTGCATATACGACTTTGGCAAACCATGGGTGCAGGATTTTCTGATCAGTAACGCCCTTTACTGGCTCGAGGAGTACCATATCGACGCGCTCCGGGTTGATGCGGTAGCCTCCATGCTCTACCTCGATTATTCGCGCAATCACGGTGAGTGGGAGGCCAATGTTCATGGCGGTAATCAGAACCTCGAAGCAGTAGCTTTCCTGCGGCGGTTCAATGAGCGGGTTCATGCCCGGTTCCCGGACGTGTTGACCATTGCCGAAGAGTCGACCAGCTGGCCAGGCGTTTCCAGACCAGTGCACGACGGTGGACTAGGCTTTGACTTCAAGTGGAATATGGGCTGGATGAATGACACCCTGGAGTACATGAAGCTTGAACCGATCCATCGACAGCACCACCACGGTGAGATGACCTTCAGTACCGTCTATGCCTGGAGTGAAAACTTTGTCCTACCGCTCTCCCATGATGAAGTGGTGCACGGCAAGGGAACCATTTTGACGCGCATGCCCGGTGATGACTGGCAGCGGTTTGCCAATCTGCGTGCGTACCTGGCGTTCATGTATGCGCATCCGGGCAAAAAACTACTCTTTATGGGTACCGAGCTGGGTACTTGTTTTGAGTGGAACCCCAGTCAGGTGCTTGACTGGCAGGTGCTTGAAGATGGTTATAGCCTCAATGCCGGGGTGCATAAACTGGTCAAGCGGTTAAATCATCTGCACCGCTCGCAGCCGGCGCTGTCGGCCAGGGATCTGGAGTCTGGTGGCTTTGCATGGACCGTCATAAACGACAATGAACAGAGTGTACTGGTGTTCCAGCGCTATGATCATGGTGGGGACAGTGTCCAGGTTGTCTGTAACCTGACGCCGGTGGTTCGTCATAATTACTGTATTGGCGTACCAGAGTCGGGGCGCTATGCCGAGCTGTTGAACACTGACGATGTCGTCTATGGCGGTAGTGGTGTGTGTTGCTGCAATGGCACCGGTCACATCGAAGCCTCGGCCGAGGGGATGCACCATCAGCCGTACAGTCTCTGTCTGACCTTGCCACCTCTGGCAACCGTGGTGCTGAAGAAAGCGTGATAAACCCGCGTGGCGCGTAGAGCACCGATGCCTGGCTCAGTCAGGCGCTAGCGCCGAGCGGGCTCCCTTGCAGCCCGGGAAGTTGTCGCACACCCACCACTGCTGGCCAGCGCGTGAACCTTTTTGCAGTGTCCTCAGGGTCATCGAACCCTGACATTTGGGGCATACCGGGTCACCCTTTGGTTCATCTTTGATCACGAAGTCCGGCGGTCCCTCGTCGGCGATGCCCAGGGTGGCAAAAATGGATTTACGCATTTCCGGCACGTCACGCCAGGGTTTCATATCGTATTCCAACAAGGGCAGGTCAGCCGCCTGACACAGTTCACGCAATAGCTGAAACTCTTTTGTCTTGGCATCGGTCTTGTAGGGAATCAAAATAATGGCGCAGCAAACCTGCATTTTGCGCCGGTGGTATAAGACGAAGTCGAAGCGGCGGTTTTTTTTGATGTTTGCGATGGCGCCAGAGCGACCCCACTTGCTGCAATCCAGCACATCACCAACCGGCAGTGACGGTAACACCATCAGGTGAGTGCGCACAGCGATATCGAGCTGACCAAAAAATGACCGTTTGTCGTGCTCGAAAAGCTGGTTGTTAATGATAGCTTTGACGGGACCAAAGCTGCGCCAGAGAAACCAGGTGACAGGGATAGCAACGATGATGACTGCGATGAAGACGTATTGATACAAGTCATTAGCCAACAAAATGATGCAACCTTAATTCTGACGCGGTGTGTCTGTGATCTGTTAATGATGGTTCTTAGTCAGCAGAAAACTCTCCACAGGCAGGCTGCGGAGAGTTTACAAATGAGCCGAACCGGTAAGGCCTGCCTGGCATTCGGGAGACAACCCATGTGAAAGGCATATTAGCAGCGGTTACGCTACTGGCACATTCAAATCAGGATGTCCCGAAGCATCATCAAGCTGGAAATGTTTCCTGCTGGGTGGTTGTCGTTGTCAGACCTTTACCGTCAGTTCCATCATCAGGCAACACCCTGGTGGCGATCATACCTTTAGGACCCTGACCCAACTCAAAACTGACAACCTGACCAGCTTTAAGGGTCTTAAAGCCCTCCATTTCAATGACCGAGTAGTGGATGAGTACATCCTGATTGTCGGTCGCATCCGTAGCTTCAATGAACCCGTAACCTTTCGGGTTGTTAAACCACTTGACAGTACCTACCAGCATAGCTTCCATTTCCTTCCTGGTCGCTTCCATACAGCTTGGAACCTTCACACCTTGTCGCAAAGGACCGGCTGGGAAATTGCAACCTATTGTTGTTGTAATCGTTGGCAATTTTTGTGGCTCATAAAAGTGCCATCCTTGCCACTTGTACTCTCTTTAAACTCTTTTTGTACTCTTTTGTACTTTGCCTCTGCCCCTGGCAGCTGCAACCCTGAGGCGACAGACTATAAGTGTTGACAATATAACATCATAAAATGTTTTTGGCATAGCCTTGTCAGTCAGTTATCTGTCCATCGTCGTCAGGTTGAGCGAGTACTCGGGGTGTCACTGCTCTTTCGCCAGCTTGTGCGTGTGCTGGATGACATTCTCCTCATCAACCGATTCCAGTTTGACATCAAAGCCCCACAGGCGATGGATGTGCTTGATGATCTCCATGGAGCTGCCTTCATCCAACGGTCTGCCCTTGTGCATATAGTGACGCAGGGTTAGCGAACGGTCACCGCGCACATCCACGTTGTAGACTTGAATATTGGGTTCCCGGTTGCCCAGGTTGTACTGGGCAGCAAGGTTCTCGCGCAGTTGGCGGTAACCCGAGTCATTGTGTATGGCATCCACTTCCAGGTAAGCATTAATTTCATTGTCATCAATGCTGAACAGGTGCATATCGCGCATTACCTTGGGTGACAAGTACTGCAGGATAAACCCTTCGTCCTTGAAATTTTCCATGGCAAAGTGCACCGCATCGAGCCAGTCGCTGCCGGCCAGCTCCGGGAACCACTCACGATCTTCATCAGTGGGGTTTTCGCAGATGCGGCGGATATCCCGAAAGATATTAAACCCGAGCGTATAAGGGTTAATGCCACTGTAGCGTGGGTCGTCAAAGTCCGGCTGGAATACCACACTGGAGTGCGAATGCAGGAACTCCATTATGAAGCCTTCGGTAATAAGTCCCTCGTCGTACATGTCGTGCATCAGATGGTAGTGCCAGAAGGTTGCCCACCCTTCGTTCATCACCTGAGTCTGGCGCTGCGGATAGAAGTACTGGGCTACCTTGCGCACAATGCGAATGATTTCCCGCTGCCAGGTCTCCAGCAGAGGGGCATTTTTTTCGATGAAATAGAGCAGGTTCTCTTCCGGATCTTTTGGGAAGCGCCTGGTTTTTTTCTCTTTCTCGCTCTCCTTGATCGGAATGGTGCGCCACAGGTCGTTCAGGTTGCGCTGGATATACTCCTCACGCTCCTGGGAACGGGCCTTTTCCTGCTCAGCAGATAATGGCGTAGTGCGCACATAGCGGTTGACGCCCTGGTTCATCAGGGCGTGGCAGGCGTCAAGCACTTCCTCTACCGCGGTAATGCCGTGCTTCTCTTCGCAGTTGGCGATGTAGCTCTTGGCAAACAGCAGGTAATCAATGATGGCGCTGGCGTCCGTCCATTGCCGGAACAGGTAGTTGCCTTTGAAGAATGAGTTGTGACCGTAGCAGGCGTGGGCGATGACCAGTGCCTGCATGGGCATTGAGTTCTCTTCCATCAGGTAGGCAATGCAGGGGTTGGAGTTGATGACGATCTCATAAGCGAGTCCCATCCGCCCCTGCATGTAGTTCTGTTGATTGCTCAGGAAGGTTTTGCCGTAACTCCAGTGGTTATACATCAACGGCATGCCTACCGAGGAGTAGGCATCGAGCATCTGCTCGGAGCTGATGACTTCTATCTGGTTCGGGTAGGTATCCAGCCGGTATTTTTCCGCCAGCCGCGCCAGTTCACGGTCGTAAACCTCCAGTAGTTCAAAGGTCCACTCCGAGTCTTTGGACAGCAGTCGGTCTTTTTTGGCGGTCTTTTTCACCGGGCTTTTAGCTTCCGGCATGGCTGGCCTCCTTTTTCTCAAATAAGCGGCGGAAGGTCGGGTATATGTCCGCATGGCTGCGGATCTGTTGCATGGCAAAGTGGCCCGGGTGCTCCTTCTCGATCGACTTGTACTCATGCCAGAGGTTCTGGTGGTGGCGATCGGTGATCTCCACGTAGGAGTAGTACTGGCAAACTGGCAGGAGCTTTTTCAGGATGATGTCATGACACTTGCTGGAATCCGCTTCCCAGTTATCGCCATCGGAGGCCTGGGCAATGTAGATATTCCAGTCGTTGGGGGAGTAGCGTTCGCTGATGATCTCGTCAGTCAGTCGCAGTGCTGAAGAGACAACCGTGCCGCCGGTTTCCCGGGCGTAGAAAAAGTCGTTTTCATCGCACTCGCGCGCTTCGCTGTGGTGCCTGATAAAGACCACTTCCACCGCCTCGTAGTTGCGCTCCAAAAACAGGTAGAGCAGCAAAAAGAAGCGCTTGGCCATGTCCTTGATTTCTCGCGTCATGGAGCCGGAGACATCCATTACGCAGAACATAACCGCCTTGCTGGACGGCTGGGGGACTTTTGACATGTTGTTAAAGCGCAGGTCGAAGTCATCAATAAACGGCAGCCGTTTCAGCTTTTTATTAAGGACATTGATCTCTTCGCGGATACGGCGTATTTCCTGCTGGTCCACCTCGTCAGGGCTGACTTCCATCTCGCGCAGTTCACGTTTGAGCGTGCGAATCACTTTGCGGTCTTTGCCGGACAGGGCAATACGCCGGGCGTGGGCTGCTCGCAACGAGCGCACAACATTCAAACGATCGGGCGAACCGGCGGTGGTGAACCCGGCACGCTTGAGTTTGTAATCGGTACTGTCTTTGAGCTCTTTTCTGACCAGATTGGGCAGAGCCAGGTCGTCAAACAGGTACTCTAGAAATTCATCGCGGTTGATCTGAAAGGCAAACTCATCAGCCCCTTCGCCAGAGTCACTGGCCTGGCCTTCGCCGCTGCCCTGACCACCGCCGCCGGGGGGGCGTGCAATGCGATCGCCCTGGTTAAACTCCTTGTTGCCTGGGTGAACGTGACCATGATGACCGCCTTTACCGTGGTGGAACACGGGCTCGTTCAGGTCTTTTTTCGGAATAGTGATGTTACTGCCGCTCTCGACGTCGGTAATTGAACGTTGATCAACAGCATTTTGCACCGCCTCTTTGACGAGGCCGCGGTAACGCCTCAAGAAGCGCTGTCGGTTAACCGTGCTCTTCTTTTTTCCGTTGAGGCGTCGGTCGATGATGATGCTCATAAGGACGCTTCCCCGATACTTGCTCTGAGCAAAATGGTGATTAGCCCCGGGCAACAGGGCTAAAAGGAGCCACCCACCCGAGGGTGGGGGTTTTGTTTTTATTATTGAGACTTGCGAACCCGGATATACCACTCAGACAGCAGACGAACCTGCTTCTCGGTATAACCGTGGGCCACCATCCGGGAGACGAAGTCCGCATGCTTGCGCTGGTCTTCCTGAGAGCCCTTGGCGTTGAAGGAGATCACCGGCAGCAGGTCTTCGGTGTTGGAGAACATCTTCTTCTCGATCACCGTACGCATCTTTTCGTAGCTCAACCAGCTCGGGTTCTTGCCATCGTTGTTAGCGCGGGCCCGCAGGACAAAGTTCACCACTTCGTTGCGGAAGTCTTTCGGGTTGGCGATGCCGGCTGGCTTCTCGATCTTTTCCAGCTCTTCACTGAGGGCTGAGCGGTCAAGAATATGGCCGGTGTCGGGGTCGCGATACTCCTGATCCTGAATCCAGAAGTCGGCATAGGTGATGTAGCGATCAAAGATATTCTGACCGTATTCGGAGTAGGACTCGAGGTAAGCGGTCTGAATCTCCTTACCGAGAAACTCGATGTACTTCGGTGTCAGGTACTCTTTGATAAAGGAGAGGTAGCGGTCCTGGGTCTCCTCGGGGAACTGGTGCTGTTCGATCTGCTGCTCAAGCACGTAGAGCAGGTGCACCGGGTTGGCCGCCACTTCCGATGGGTCAAAGTTGAACACCTTGGAGAGAATCTTGAAGGCAAAACGGGTGGACAGGCCGTTCATGCCTTCGTCGACCCCGGCCATGTCCTTGTACTCCTGCATCGGCTTGGCGTTTGGATCGGTATCCTTCAGGTTCTCACCGTCGTACACCTTCATCTTGGAGTAGATTGAGGAGTTGTCCGGATCCTTGATGCGTGACAAGGTGGTGAACTGGGCCAGCATTTTCAGGGTGTCCGGGGCGCATGGCGCATCCTTGAGGGAGCTGTGTTCGAGCAGCTTCTCGTAGATGTGAATCTCTTCACTGACGCGTACGCAGTACGGCACTTTGACAATGTTTACCCGGTCAATAAAGGCTTCATTGGTTTTGTTGTTGCGGAACGTCTGCCACTCAGACTCGTTCGAGTGAGCCAGCAAAATGCCTTCGTACGGAATGGCACCAAGACCTTCAGTACTGTTGTAGTTACCTTCCTGGGTAGCGGTCAACAGCGGGTGCAACACTTTGATGGGCGCCTTGAACATCTCGACGAATTCCATGATGCCCTGGTTGGCCCGGCACAGTGCACCGGAGAAGCTGTAAGCATCCGGATCGTCCTGTGAGTACTCTTCGAGTTGACGGATGTCGACTTTACCCACCAGGCTGGAAATGTCCTGGTTATTCTCATCACCTGGTTCAGTCTTGGCAATGGCCACCTGATTCAGACGACTCGGGTAGAGTTTTACCACGCGGAACTTGGAGATGTCGCCACCGTACTCATTCAGTCGTTTAACTGCCCAGGGGGACATAATGTACTTCAGGTAGCGGCTGGGGATACCGTACTCTTCTTTGAGAATATCGGCGTCTTCCTCCGGGTTGAACAGGCCAAGGGGGGATTCAAATACCGGCGAGCCTTTGATGGCATAGAACGGTACTTTCTCCATCAGATGCTTTAACTTCTCAGCCAGAGAGGACTTACCACCACCGACCGGACCGAGCAAATAGAGAATCTGTTTTTTCTCTTCCAGGCCCTGGGCGGCGTGTTTGAAGTAGGAGACGATCTGCTCAATGGCCTCTTCCATGCCAAAGAACTCTTCAAACGCCGGATACTGCTTGATCAGTTTGTTGGAGAAGATCCGGCTCATGCGCGGATCACGGGAGGTGTCAATGACCTTGGGTTCACCAATGGCCTCCAGCATCCGCTCAGCAGCGTTGGCATAAGCCCCGGGATCTTTCTTGCACAGCTGCAAGTACTCCATGAGGCTCATCTCTTCATGCTGGGTGGACTCGAATCTTTGCTGGTATTGAGCAAATATGGACATCTGTTCTCCCCTTCGCCTGTTTGTTGTCAGTCTTTTAGGCGTACCACTTGTTTATGGTTATCAGCTTGGTGCTTATTGGTGATCTTACATCCCTATAAACGACACTCAATAATTAAAAAGTGCGCGTACAGTTATCTTATAGAGCTATGAATAGGAAAGTCCATATCTTTTCCGGTCTGGTGGTCAGATGAGAGGAAAATGACACTGTTGCTTTTTCAATGCCGGTTTCCCCCGTATGCACGGCGGCCCTTGTTACGCAGGATGCTGGCAGTAACAGACGGGAATTTTTCCACTCTGGTGTGGGTTGTACTTTTCCTGTCTTATAATTTTGCGTGGTTTTTCTGCCAACAATCTTTGCGCCATCAATCGACTGATGGCATTTACGGAATCTGCCATGCTGTTTCTTGTCTATCTGCTGTTGGGTGTTGTTGCCGGTGTACTTGCCGGACTGTTTGGTATCGGTGGCGGGCTGATTATTGTGCCGGCACTGATTTTCAGCTTTAAATTTCAGGGGTTGCCTCCCGATGTGCTGACCCATATGGCAGTGGCAACATCCCTGGCCACGATTGTGGTTACCTCGCTGAGCTCGGCCAGGGCGCACCACAACAAGGGGGCAGTGCAGTGGCCCGTCTTTGTCTCGCTCAGTGTGGGGCTGCTTGGCGGGGCGATGCTCGGGGTTTATACCGCGGTCAACCTCAGCGGTCATCTCCTGCAAAAATTGCTTGGGGTGTTTGCCCTGGTGGTATCGGTCAAAATGTGGTTTGGGTTCAAAGTCCCGGAGGGTGTGCGGGTGCCGTCCAGGCCGGTACTGGTGTTTGCCGGTGTGCTGATTGGCTCGGTTTCTGGCATGTTTGGTATCGGCGGCGGTACTCTGTCAGTGCCGTTTTTACGTCGAATCAGCCTGAGCATGCAGCAGGCTGTCGGCACCTCGGCGGCCTGCAGTGTGCCAATTGCCATGATGGGGTCGTTGTCCAATATGGTGCTTGGCAGTGATAATCCCGCCTTGCCGGCTTTAACGACGGGGTACATCTATTGGCCAGCGTTCATCGGGATTGTGCTGACCAGTGTTCTCAGTGCCCGGCTTGGGGCTCGCCTTGCCCACGGATTACCGGCGGAAAAGCTGCAAAAAATGTTTTCGGTGTTTCTGTTTTTCATCGGCTGCCAGTTTTTACTTTAACAAGTGCTTGGTACACTGACCGAATACTGTGTTGAGCGGACATCGTTTGTGATTGCATATCCTGAGATCGAACCGGTTGCTTTTAATCTGGGACCTCTGAAGGTGCACTGGTATGGCCTGATGTACCTGGCAGGCTTTGCCCTCGCGCTCTGGCTTGGCTCCGTTCGCGCCCGTGGCTCAAATGGTTTATGGCGCCCGGAACAGGTGAGCGATCTGGTCTTTTACGGTGCTGTCGGGGTCATCCTCGGGGGGCGCTGTGGCTATGTGCTTTTCTATCATTTCGACTACTTTGTCAGTGATCCCCTGTGGCTGTTCAGAGTGTGGGATGGCGGTATGTCGTTCCACGGTGGCTTGATTGGCGTTTTGCTGGCTATGTGGCTGTATGGTCGGACACTGGGCAAGGGCTTTTTTCAGGTCACCGACTTTCTGGCTCCCATGGTGCCGTTGGGGTTGGGTCTTGGCCGGATTGGCAACTTTATCGGCGGCGAACTGTGGGGACGGACAACCGATGTGCCCTGGGCCATGGTGTTTCCTACTGATCCGTCCCAGCTGGCACGACATCCCTCGCAGATTTATCAGTTCTTCCTTGAAGGGTTGGTACTGTTTGCGGTGTTGTGGTGCTATTCAGCAAAGGCCCGGCCACGCATGGCGGTGTCTGGCCTGTTTCTGGTGATCTATGGACTGGCCCGAATTGTCGTCGAATTTGTCCGCGAACCCGATGCGCAGCTGGGCTTTATTGCCTTTGATTGGTTAACCATGGGACAGCTGTTGTCTGTGCCGATGGTCGTAGCGGGTGCGGCTATGATGTTTTGGGCCTATCGTCGCTATCCGCTGGTTAACGGCATGAACAGCGACGATACCGCCTGGCTGAAACAAGCTGCAAAAAAGCAGTAACCCATAACTAAAAACCGCTGTTGGATATACAACGATGAAAGAATATCTGAAGCTGCTGCGCCATGTGCGCGAGCATGGCACGTTTAAAGCAGATCGCACTGGCACTGGCACCTATAGTGTGTTTGGTTATCAGATGCGTTTTGACCTGTCCGAAGGCTTCCCGTTGGTGACCACGAAAAAGTGTCACCTGAACTCCATTATCCATGAATTGTTGTGGTTCCTTAAAGGCGATACCAATATCGGCTACCTGCAAGAACACGGTGTGCGCATCTGGAACGAGTGGGCGACTGACGAGGGTGATCTTGGCCCCGTCTATGGCAAGCAGTGGCGCAGTTGGGAAGGGGTCAATGGTGAGGTGGTTGACCAGATTCAGTGGCTGCTCAGCGAGATCAAAACCAACCCGGACTCCCGGCGTATGGTGATCAGTGCCTGGAATCCGACGGTGCTGCCGGATGCGGCATTCTCACCAAAAGAGAACGCCGCCATGGGACGACAGGCTTTGCCGCCGTGCCACTGTCTGTTTCAGTTCTATGTGCTTAACGGACGGCTGTCGTGTCAGCTCTATCAGCGCAGTGCGGATATTTTTCTGGGTGTGCCGTTTAATATTGCCTCTTACGCCCTGTTAACCATGATGATCGCCCAGGTTTGTAAGCTCGAGCCCGGGGAGTTTGTTCACACTTTTGGTGATGCCCACCTGTATGCCAATCACCTGGAACAGGCAGAGGAGCAGCTTGGCAGGACGCCATACCCGCGACCACAGATGAAGCTAAACCCGGCGATTGATGACCTGTTTGCTTTCACCTGTGATGATTTTGAATTGGTGAATTACCAGGCTCATCCGCATATCAGGGCCGCGGTCTCAGTATGAAGGACAGTTGCGCTGTTGTAGACAACAGCGCAACTGTAAATCAATCAACAGCTTCCGGTACCGGCAGTTGTGCCACGCCTAAATCCAGCTCTTCTTCGATTGCGCCCTGATCATACTCTGTATCTGCCAGCGTGCTGCTGACCTTGGCCAGATGCACCAGGGCATCGCCCTCGTTAGTCAGTGGCAGCTGGCTAAGGCCGATCACCACCCCGTCATAGGGGGCAGTGATAATCTCACTGTCGCTGGCATCAAAAGGGTTGACCACAGTCATCATCGGCTCTCCTTCTTTGACCAGGTGACCCTGTTTGATGTGCAGTAACACCAGCCCATCCCGCGAGCTGCGCAGCCACTGACTCTGGTTGCACTCCCAGGGCAGGATGGTGGTTGCTTTTGCCGGTTTGCGAGGCAGCATGCCCAGGTGGCGCATCACTCGCAGAACCCCTTTAAAGCCCAGCTTGATCGAGGCTTGTTCCAGCCGAAGGGCCTCACCGGCTTCATAGACCAGCACGGGGATTTTGTACTCATTGGCCGCATGGCGAAACGAGCCGTCCCTGACCGATGCGTGGAGAATAACCGGGGCACCAAATGCCCTGGCCAGGGCAAGACACCGCTCGTTGGTCAGATCGGTCCTGACCTGGGGCAGATTGGTTCTGTGGATAGCGCCGGTGTGCAGGTCCAGAGCGTAGTCTACGTGAGGGAATATGCCTTCGGTAATCAGGTTGGCCAGCCGCCCGCCCAGTGAACCTTTGCTGGAACCGGGAAAGCAGCGGTTCAGGTCCCTGCGATCGGGCAAGTAGCGAATCTGCTGAATAAACCCAAGCTGGTTAACCACCGGAATGACTATTAACGTGCCGTGGATTCTGGCCAGATTTTTCAAGCCCAGAACCTGGCGGCAAATCTCCACACCGTTGAGTTCATCGCCGTGAATGGCTGCCGTTACCAGCAGGCAGGGGCCTTTTTGACGCCCGTGGATAACTTCCATACGCAGATCTATGGGCGTATCAGTGTACAGCCTGACCACTGGGATATTAATGTGTTGTCGTGTACCAGGGGCAATAGTATGGCCGAACAGCTCTAAAGGTTGTGCTCTTTCCATGAAAGTCTCCAAACCCTGACCACGGCGGTTCAGGGGATGAACAGGATCACCGGTGAGTGATGACAGTTGTTGAAAGGTTATTATCCATTGACCCGGCTCGTACGGCGACAGTTATTTTCAATGTACTCGATGATGCAGTTGGCAACGTCATTGGCGGTGGCCTTTTCGATGCCCTCAAGCCCGGGCGATGAGTTGACCTCCATCAACAGCGGCCCACGGTTGGAACGCAAAATATCGACCCCGGCCACTCTGAGACCCATGGCTTTCGCCGCTTTAACGGCGGTGGCGCGCTCGTCTTTGGTCAGTTTTACCAGGCTGGCACTGCCACCGCGGTGAATGTTGGAGCGGAATTCACCCTCGGGTGCCTGTCGTTTCATGGCAGCAATAACCTTGTCGCCGATGACAAAACAGCGAATATCAGCACCGCCTGCCTCTTTAATATATTCCTGCACCATAATGTTGGCTTTCAGGCCCATAAAGGCTTCCAGAACGCTCTCGGCCGCTTTGCGGGTTTCCGCCAGCACCACGCCGATACCCTGAGTGCCTTCGAGCAGTTTGATCACCAGCGGTGCGCCACCGACCATCTCGATCAGGTCAGGGATGTCGCCCGGGCCACTGGCAAAACCGGTTACCGGCAGGCCGATTCCTTTACGCGACAGTAGTTGCATAGATCGGAGCTTGTCACGCGAGCGGGCAATGGCCAGCGAGCCATTGAGTGAGTAACACCCCATCATCTCGAACTGGCGCAGTACCGCAGTACCGTAAAAGGTATTGGATGCGCCGATACGTGGGATCACCGCATTGTATAGCGGCAACTCCTCGCCTTTGACGTGAATGCTGGGATTGCGATCATTGATATTCATGTAACAGCTTAAAATATCGATGACATCGACCTGATGCCCCCTGGCCTCGGCCGCAGCGATGATCCGACGCGATGAGTACAATCGCTCGTTACGGGAGAGTAGCGCAATTCGCATTGGGTAATTCCTGGTATAAGGCCATTGTATGCCCTGGCTGAAACTGGAAACACGGTGCCTCCGGTGAGATTTGTTGGCACCTTCTCACGGGATATACTGAAACCGGCTGCTATCTAAGGGTTTTACCGTTTATTTTGTTCGTCACTGAGATGATCCGGTTGCAAGGGCAATTAGTTATGGCAGGCTGATTGCAGTCTGCGGCTTGGTGGCGAACCTTATCAGAAACAGGGTTATTTACCAGTAGTCAGCAACCAAATAATCGTTACCTGTAAGTTCGTACAAGCGTTTGCGTTTCGGGTGTGGTGCCGTTTTCGATCGTTTTTTCATCGTCAGTCTGCCGGGGTCTGTTTCACATTTTGCTCTTGGTCGTCTTGCTAAACTCTTCTGCAAAATCTGGGTACTCGTTCATCTCTGTCTGCTCACAAAGTGACAAGGAGTCGAGATCAGGGTTCGTGCAATCCAGTATAGAATGGCCTGAGATTGGCGTTGCATCCTTAATTTCTGGCAGGTGTCGTCATTAATCAAAAAGCCAGGGTTGGTCACAGTGGTGAAAACCGATTGAGCGTAGGGCCAGTTTGCCATCGGGATGGGAACAAACGGCTGACCTGTCCGTCTGAAGAGTACAAGGCAAAGT
>JAQFVO010000110.1 GCA_027942505.1 Endozoicomonas sp.
GCTGAGTCGAAGGATATCGGCATTCTGGCCCAGGGGATCGAAAACCAGAAGGATTGGGATGCCCTGAAATCACTGGGTGTGGTTGGCGGGCAGGGGCACTTCCTGGGGCGGCCGGAACGGCTTTAGCCGTGACGGCCTGCAACGGGCAAATTCCTGACGCCGAGGATGTCCAAGGGATAAAAGCCTTGAACCACAAAGTCACAAAGGCACAAAGGAAGACTTTTTTTGCCTACCGGGCGTAGCTCAGACAGGCCCGGAAAAAAACTTTGTGTCTTCGTGTCTTTGTGGTTCCCTTCTTTTCAGTGTCTTTTGCGACACCCGCTGTCACCACAGGCTCGCATAACTACCCCTATTAGAGGATAATGATCGCTTAATTAGCGCGTCCATTTCGGAGCGTCATATTCAGGATAAAAGCCTGATTGGTGGAGAACGGAGAGATTATGGCGCTGGATAAAATCAAGTCAACTCTGCGCCCGGGCCTGCAGAAAATACTCGGTTTGGTTCATGGCAAGGCCCTGGCAGTTGGCGCTGTTATCGTCGTGTTGCTGCTATTTCTGGTCAGCTGGTATTGGAGCCAGGAGCCGGAGATATTTTCAGTCCGGGCCAATGCCGAAGCACTGGCTGGCGCGAATGGGCAAAATGTAGTGACCGGTTATACGACGACGGCTAGCTTATACACGCTGGCCCACACGTTGTTGAACAAGCCAGGCGGTTTTCTCAGTAACGACATCGCACCACCTGGCGTGCTGATGGACAATATGCCCAATTGGGAACAGGGTGTGCTGACGCAAGTGCGGGACATGGCCCGGGCACTGCGTAAGGACTTCAGCCGTTCTCAGACCCAGTCCAGGGAAGACCCTGATCTGGCCATCGCTGAACCCCAGTTTAACTTTGATGCCAAAAGCTGGATTCTGCCGGCCAGTGAGCGGGAGTACCAGCGTGGTCTTGATAAGCTGGACAGCTACATGGTGCGTCTGTCCGACCAGAATGACTCGGCACAGTTCTACACCCGCTCAGATAACCTTGCCCGCTGGCTTGGTGATGTGGAGACACGGCTCGGCAGCCTGTCCCAGCGGCTCAGTGCCAGCGTCGGCAAGCCCCGCCTGAATACTGACCTGGCCGGTGATGCCGATGCCAGCCAGTCAACCGCAGGTGTCGACGTGGTTGAGGTGAAAACACCCTGGTCACAGATTGACGATGTCTTCTATCAAGCCAGGGGAACCTCATGGGCACTGATCCATTTACTCCGGGCGGTAGAAGTGGATTTCGCCGAAGTACTGGAAAAGAAAAATGCTGTGGTCAGCCTGCGGCAGATTATTCGCGAGCTGGAGGCTACCCAGGAGACCGTCTGGAGCCCGTTTATTCTTAATGGCTCCGGCTTTGGGCTACTGGCCAACCACTCTCTGGTCATGGCCAACTACATCTCCAGGGCCAATGCGGCAATAATCGACCTTCGTCGTTTGCTTGAGCAGGGCTGAGGGAAGCGGCATCCGGCAATATGCCATCGTCATTGCCGTGAATGGCGGTTGTAGAGTAGGCCGGATACCCCGATGACCGTCATCCTCGCGAAGGAGGGTGTCGCAAAAGCAAAAAAGCGTTGAACCACAAA
>JAQFVO010000207.1 GCA_027942505.1 Endozoicomonas sp.
GAAGCATCCTGGTAACCTGTTCCGACAAGCGGGAGGGATGTGCTGCATATCTGGTGAGTGTGTGGCCAGCTAATAACAGCCATAGAGGCCGGTACTCTTGCGCAGAGTAGGTGATTGCTTGAGGCAAAATTTTCTTTAACGCAAGCACACCTTCTCCCGGTACCGCCCAGACCAGTGAAACGACAATCACAGCGTATGATTTTACCCCCCGGGGAACTGTCCTGAAATAACTTCCACATTTCAGAACGTATCCCAAAAAAAAACAACCGTTTGTGCTTTTACGGGCGGCGGGTAGCGCCCCTGAAAAGTTTGCGCACAAAAAAACAACTAACCGCACTGCGTCGCACAAAAAATTGCTTTGGATCAAAACAATAAATACTGAACAAGGCAGGATAATGCTCGGGTTGAGGCAGTAAGGCTCAGCCGATTATTGGCTGCGTATTGAGTAGGGGGCTCAATGATGTCAGAGATATATGACGTCATCATTATAGGTGGCGGCGCTGGCGGTCTGTCCGCTGGTGTTTATTGTGCGCGAGGCAAGATGAAGACCCTGCTGCTCGAAGCGAACAGCAGCACTGGTGGGCAGTGTGCCAAAACATCGGAGATGGAAAACTATCCCGGTATCGTCGAAGCGACCGGGCCTGGCCTGATGACCATGTTCCGTGAGCACTGCGACAAGTTTGGTGTGGAATTTCTTCGCGGCCATGTCACCAGTGTGATGCTCGACAGCGACGGTTTTCATAAACAGATTACGACGCGCAGCGGCGAAACCCTGATGGCTAAATCTGTCATCATCGGCACCGGTGCCAGCCCACGGATTCTGGGCATCAAGGGTGAAAAGGAGTTTACCGGCAAGGGCGTCTCCTACTGTGCGACATGCGACGCTGATTTCTACGAAGACCTCGATATCGTTGTGGTCGGCAGCGGCAATACCGCCGTGGAAGAGTCCGTTTTCCTGAGTAAATTTGTTAACAGCGTCAAAATGGTGGTCCTGCACGACGAAGGCGTGATGGATGCTGACCGTACTGCCCAGGAGCAGGCGCTGGCCAATGACAAAATCTCCTTTATCTGGAACTCCTGCGTTGACGAAATCTGTGGCAATGAGCTGGTCAGTGGCGTCAATATCAAGAATCTTAAGACAGGTGCCATTACCCATCAGCCTTGTGATGGCGTGTTTATGTTTGTTGGCACGGTACCGGCCACCGATTTCCTGCAAGACACCATTGAACTGAGTAAAGGCGGCTATGTCGTGGTGGATCATAAGCAGGAGACATCCATGCCGGGTGTCTTTGCTGCCGGCGATGTGTGCGACAAGTTTCTGCGTCAGGTAGTGACTGCTGCCGGTGATGGTGCGGTTGCTGCTGTGGCTGCCGAGCGTTACATCCAGGAAGAAGAGCACTGGCAGGAGTCAGTACTGCACGCCACGGAAGACACTCTGGTCATGTTCTGGAGTCCGGTGGATCAGCACAGTCTGGAACTGATGCCACACCTGGAAAAACTGGCCGGCGAGCAGCAACTGAAGCTGGTCACTATGGATACCTACAAAAGTCGCAACATTGCCGATCGCTACGAAATCAGTCAGATTCCAACGGTGGTTCGATTCAGTAACGGTGAACCGGTAAAACGTCTTGAAGCCGCAACCACAGAGCAATTAACGACACTGTTTGCCCACGACATGCAGGCAGTTCATTAATTTATCACCATTAATTGACTTGGATTAACAAAAATAACAGGAGAAACCATTATGATTGAACTCAACAAAGACAACTTCGAACAAGAAGTAAAACAGCACCAGGGACTGGTGATGGTGGACTTCTGGGGCGAAAGCTGCGGTCGCTGCATGGAGTTAATGCCGGATGTGATTGCATTGTCAGAAAAATACGCTGACGAACTGAAATTCGCCAAGCTTAATATTGCGGGTAATCGTCGTGTGGCCATGGGCCAGGGTGTAATGGGTCTGCCATCCATGGTTTTTTATAAAGATGGCGAAAAGATTCAGCATCTGTCTGGCGAAGAGTTGGATGCACAACAAATAGAAGATGCAATCAAAACGTATCTCACTGAGACTGCGTAATCGATCTTTCTGCCAAGTGCAGAAAAAAGAATTTTAAAAGTTTCCGCTGTGAAATTTTTAAAACCGGAGTGGCTGGTCATTATTTTAACTGGCCACTCCATCGCCAGAACCATTGTTGGTAATGGCAATCCAGGAGGTTATCAACTCGAATGAATCCGATGCGATAACTGTATTTCGAGTTCGCTTAATTGCGATTTTTAGGTCAGAGCCATGCTTGAAGACAAGAAAGTCGTAATACTCGGTGATCGCGACGGCGTCCCAGGTCCTGCCATTGAAGAGTGTGTCAAGACCGCCGGTGCCGAAGTGGTATTCAGTACTACCGAGTGTTTCGTCTGAACTAGCGCAGGCGCAATGGATCTTGAAAATCAAAAGCGGGTCAAGGAATTGTCCGAAAAGTACGGCCCCGAGAATATCGTTGTTATTCTCGGCGGCGCTGAGGCCGAAGCTTCCGGTCTTGCTGCTGAAACCGTAACGAACGGCGACCCGACTTTTGCAGGTCCGTTGGCCGGAGTCCCGTTGGGACTTCGAGTACACCATATCGTAGATCAGGAAATTAAGGATGATGTTGATCCTGATGTCTACGAGGAGCAGGTTGGAATGATGGAAATGGTTTTGCCGGTGGATGAAATCATCGGTGAGGTGCGGGAATATCGGGAGAAATTCTGTAAGTTCCTGGGCTAACCATAATCCCGGATGTGGCACAGACTGCATCTCGACCGTCGTCATTTCAAAATCCGCCTGCTGGCACGATGCTGATAGCATTCAAATACATTTTAGAAAGTCGACAAAGAGAAGGTCTTGGCAACATTCGGGGTAAACAACAGCAGACTTGTTTTACCGGCGATTATTCTGGCACACGACAATAACAGGCCAGATTAATCAACCCTAAATCCAGCGGGAAATATCAGAGAGTTTCCCCTGCGGCCTGTCAGATGGAGTGGTGCCGTGGATTACCCCGTGATAAAAGGTGCCAGTTATATTCTGGCGCACACACCTGATTTTATTCCCTTCGGGTCAACCCAGCTGTTTGCCCGCAAGGCCAATGATTTTGATTACCTCTCAGAGCTGAAAAAACACCAGCGCTCTTTTGACGATGTGGTGGCCTATCCGGCCAACCAGTGTTTTATCGGTAATCTGTCGCCTGAATCTCTGGAACAGACCCCCGAGCCCTGGTATGAGAACCAGCTGCACGGCGCTGAGCGTCAGGGTCGTTTCGGCGAGATTCTGCCCCAGGAAGAGTTTTTCGCTCTGCTCAAGCACTCCGATGTCTTTGACCTGGTCAAGCTGACTCCTGAATTTATTGATCGTGCCAACCAGCGTCTGAGTACCCATCCGCTGCTCAGTCACATTGTGCTGGACGACAAGTGTGCGGCATCCACGGAAGAGATGCATCAGTGGGTTGAACAGCATATTGCCGAGCCACTGAATATGGACGGTGAGCTGGTCGGCTGCGTCAAGCGCGCCCACGACGAGGATGAAAACCTCAGTGCCCACATTATCTTGGAAAACCTCAGCGTTAAGGCCACCGGCGTTCTGGCAGCGCTGCACCTGAAAAATCAGGGCATCGACCTGTCTGCGGTGGATTACATCATCGAATGCTCCGAAG
This sequence comes from Endozoicomonas sp., assembly GCA_027942505.1. Classification (GTDB taxonomy): domain Bacteria; phylum Pseudomonadota; class Gammaproteobacteria; order Pseudomonadales; family Endozoicomonadaceae; genus Endozoicomonas. The sequence continues at coordinate 3,681 of JAQFVO010000207.1, forward strand.
AGGCCTGCGGTGATATTAACCAGCGCGGTGGCGGCAACTTTGCCAAGGCCATCGGTGAGCTGGTCGGCTGCGACAACGCCACCGGCAGCGATTTGCGCGGTTTCTG
>JAQFVO010000266.1 GCA_027942505.1 Endozoicomonas sp.
TAACCCGGCTTGTCATCCGTTCCTGCAGACCTTCATCAGCCAGATCCAATGGTGACAACCCGCAACATGCAGGGCAGCATCCCTGACCGTACATTCTGACATAACGCTCATGAATGGGTTTATCCCGCCAGAATTCATAACATCCACCCGTCAGGCCCAAGCTATAACTGGCAATTGGGCAAAACAGTAAATAGCAAAACAAGAACAGGGTAACCTCGCAGGTTTTAGCCCGCGAATAACCAGTAACAGGCGCTTTGATGGATGGGTCAGCGCCATGTTCCAGCAAGGCGTAGATCGCGAGTTCTTTTTTTTTCAGCACGGCCAAATGCAGGGGAGTGACTCCTTTGTCAGTTCTTGCATCAGCTTCAGCGCCTTTATTTGTCAGCTCATTGATCACGACGACAAAGCCCGACTGGGCCGCATAGTGGATTGCCTGCCAGCCCTGGCAATCTGCCTTGACAGCATTAACACTCTCCTGCGCGAGCAGCAGTTGAGCCAGCTGAGCATTATTCTGAGCGGCGAGCATGAGTGGTGTGAGTCCCTTTGACGTGACTGCATTGATGTCAGCCTCCCCTGCCAACATGACACGCAATGCCTCTTCGCTGCTCTGTTTTGCGCCACACAGGACATGCAGAGCGGTTGACTTGCGGTAACGGGTGTTAACACAGGCTTTGGCTTTCAGCAGGCTGCTGACTATCTCACCATCAACCGTTTTTGCACAAGCCAGATGCAGGGGCGGTAGGTGCCAGCCCGGTGCGACCAGGTTCGGGTCTGCGTGGTTGGCCAGTAGCGTCTTTACCACCTGAACATTTTGCGAACGGCAAGCCAGCTGAAGCAGCGTAAAGTCAGCTGGATAGTCCGGTGACTTTACATGGTGGATGGCGTTGACATCGAGCCGGTGCGGAAACAGATACTCTGCCAGTATCGAAACGATCTCCGGGTGCCCTTCAGCACATGCTACTTCAATGGGGGTAAGACCCGATTTAGGCAGTTTGATATTCGGATCCGCACCCCATTCCAGCAACAGGCTCAGAACCTCGGGCTGGTTTTCGTCACAGCAAGCGTGCAGGAGGCTGATATTATCTTCACAGTGACTTTTTTTTCCTTTATTCGTGTAAAGGTAATTTATGCCTTCCCTGAGTCGCCCGCAGGCAGTCAGAAAATCCCGGTCATTATTGCGACAAGCGGTCAACAGGGGATCTTCGCCGTACTCAACCCGCGAGCTGGGTGTGGGAGCAGGTTCAGCGCCAGCATCATAGATTGGATTGTCGAGCAGAAATATGTCGTGGTAAGCGGGTGGTGGTTCTGAAACGACCGGAGGATACATGGCAAAACAACCTTTGAAAAAGTTAGCTATCAAACAGTCAGCTCTTCGGCAGTCAGGACTCTCGCATTTTTTGTTAGCACTGCTGAACAATGACGCCGGTAGTTAGGCCCAACTCCCGTTTGAAAGATATTTATATTAAAAGTTCCGTAAAAGCCCGAACCCAAAATAGCTAAAACAATTCTCCAATCTAATTTAACTCAAAAAAGATTACAAACTGCCCGAAGCTCAGAAGTGTGCGACACCCCTTCATCGGATTTTATCATTCGTAACATTGGGTTATTGACAACAGCGAGCAGTTCGATCGCTTGCGGATCAAATTTGTCAGGCTCCCTGAACGGCGGATTAACAACAATACGGTCATTCACCTTAAGAAAGTGCCAGTTACTTTACTCCGTTGTCATTGTGTACAGGTATTTACGGAACCCATCCGGGATAACCATCTGTCGGAGCATTCTCCTCGCTGTGAGGTGGTTCCTGTAAATCGCTGTACAGGATGACAGCCGAGTCTACGGTGTTTTCTTAATGGCTCCTTCCCGAACTACGATGATATGTTGCGGGCAGCGTTCTTAAACGTGGAAATGATTTAAAGACAACTCCTTATTCTGTTATTTCACCTCATTGCCAAGCCTGGCCGTCACCGCATTGATACAGGCCACGACGCCTCTGGCTGCCAGATTAACACCGCCACAAACCGCTTTGGCGGCGCCTTCAATGCCCTTGCCGCCCACATACCCAATAGCAGCTCCCGTAAGTGCTAACCCGGGAGTGATGACGAGTTCTCTACTCCCCTCCAAAGCAAACCAGCAGAGCCTTGAGTCAGGAAACGGATTTCCAAAATCTGTAAGCGAACACATCAGCTCACGATTGGCAAAAATGTTATAGAGGGCACCAAAGCTCATACAGGCTTTGACAATGGCAGACTCATCATATGGTGCCTTCAGACCAACACTCTCGGACAGATACCTGGAAACCTTATCTGACACCACCTTCACCTTTTGCCATCCGTCACATGCAGCACACACACCATGAAAAGCCATCTTGCCAAGGCAATATCCTGCGATTGCACCGGTCAGAGGGGCAAACTCGGGCTTGGAGAGCAATTTCTTGGGCTCATCAACAGCAATGACTACACAGCCAATAAAGAAGCCGACCCCGGCGCCCCCGACGGTCGCCACATCTCTAAACACGCACAAAAACAAATCATCTTCTTTGTGTGCAGAAGCCTGACGCCTGTCATGCTTATTGCGGTTGGTGAGCCCCACATCGGGGCTTGTAGCGGGGGCTTTGCAAGATTCCATGGTGTTCACTCCAGCTGGCTAATTAACTGTACAGGGCTATTTGGGTTTAGACCAGATAATCAAAAAAAGTTTTCATAACCAAAAGAAAAAAGCAAAAGAACATCCATCTTCATAATCGAGAAACATATAGTCATACAGTTTTTTTTGAATTTGTTTTAATTTGGCCAAACAAATACCGCCTCTGGAAGACGTCGCAAACTCTGAAAAGACGCGAACCAAAAAGAGCACAAAGAAGAGCTTTTTTTTACTTTTTGCTCTTCGTGTTCTTCGTGGTTCAAGGCTTTTATGCTCTTTTCGACACCCTCTCATCGTATTGATCAGCCACAAACACCTTGACTGTGTCGCTGTCTTTGCCGTCAGCGAAAACCACCT
>JAQFVO010000279.1 GCA_027942505.1 Endozoicomonas sp.
CGGCTGTTCAAGTTCAAAGGCCGGTGGGCCAGTTGTTCCGATGATAACATCCTTGAGTTTCACCCCCGCTGTATGGAGCTGGCTCCGTCGGTGCTGGATTATGTGATCGTGCACGAACTGTGCCATACGGTGGAAAAGAGCCATAATCCGGCATTCTGGCAATTGGTGGAGAAACATTATCCGAACTGGCAGCGGTGCCATGGGGAGATTGAGCGGTTGGGGGTGGAGGTGTAGCAGGTAAACACTTAACCAACTCTGAGACGGAGCAGGCAACCTGTCACAGTTTCACCTGTTCAAACTTCGCCTTCGATCCGTGACTCCACTTAACCTTAAAAGCAGAACCGCCTGTCATCCGCTCCGCTTGCTCCATGATGGATGGCCACCAGCGAACAAGGTTATGCGCTTTATGCCAGTACTGCTCCTGTGACCACTGCTTCGCCAGGAAAAAAACGGTAAGCCCACTGCGACGCAGCGCTTCTTTTTCAGCATTCCCTTTGTTAAAACGATCCTGCGATATGACTACCCATCCACCGCCTCTAGCCAACTCAGTGATCCAGTCTATATCTTTGGTAGACGGCTTGAATTTATCGCTCAAGGCATAAACTTCTATGCTTTGGTCATAGGAACAGAGTTCGCGCAGAGCATGGGCCAGCCTGGGAGGAAGATTGTTGTCAATAAGATACTTCACCGGCGGCAATCCTTTGCTCAAACTGAACGGCGGCATTAACTGCTGAAACATCAATTTCATAGAGACTGGCTACCATACGGGCATTCTCACCTTCTGCCAGCCAACTGTGATAAATCACTTCGGTCGCAATACCTGCTTCGGTGAGCACAGGCTTACCAAAGGATCGTTGAGGATCGAGCACAACCTTCTTGCTATTTAGCACGGGGAACCATCGAAGCGCATTATTTTCACCACGGTCATACTCAATACCGGTGTACAGCGAAGGCTTTATCACCCTGTTAAAAACATTCTGCTTTTTGACCAGATCGACCAGACCGTCATCGCCCGCAACCTCTTGCACTTCAGCAAAGATACTCCTGCCATCCGTCTGGAAACGCCTGCAAGTGAATGGATATGGTTGGTGAAAAAACTCTCTGGCATGCTCTGCGGCCTCACGAATCGCTGGCAGAGAAACACCAAAACGTCGAAAAGCATGAACAAATCGTATTTCGAGCAAATCCTGAAAGCTGATGGTATCCGTACAGTCAGCATTGACTTCAGAATACCACAGGGGGGGCTGCTTTTTTCGGCTGCCTGATTCATAACCCCGCATCCAGCCGCGAATCGTCCTTGCGGGAATTCCAGTCAGGATCGAAGCCTCAGTAACATGGTAGAGTCCGACACCAATCAACAACGACATCCCTCCTTCTTGCTCTTCCGGCGTTTGCGGGTTGATAAGTAAACATCATCATGTATAGGATGACAAGTCAATCGACAGGAAAAGCAGTGGCTTGGTGACCTTCATATTTTATTTTGGAACCATGACTGTGTGACAAAGCCCTCGGCAATGATCATGCTGGCAACGGGCAGTTCACAGAACGTTGGTGCTGATCTTGAAGGTAGCGCGACAGCCAGAAATGAGATGTAATAGCTTGGCTTGCCGAAGATAGTTTTCTGTTCTTGAGTGAGCATGGCGACTCAAAGCTTTAGCGGGTTCGGGGCCGCCATTTTCCGCCTTTTTCTGGTAAATATCGAAGCCTATTCACTCTAAACTCAAGTAGGTTACTTTACTGTCCATAAAAT
>JAQFVO010000369.1 GCA_027942505.1 Endozoicomonas sp.
AGAAGTGTTGCTACTTGTGCCGGTTCCACCCTGAATCTGTGGACTTATTGTACTGGCCTGTGGCTGCAGCAGACGACTCCACCCTGTGACGAAATCATAACCAGCATCCAGTTCAGTCCTTCAGAGGATTTGGTGGCCGGAACCCGACAAGGCAGGATCATGCTTCTGGACTGTCTGGGGGGTGTGCAGCATTTGGTTGAGCGAGGTGCTGAGGCGTGTCGCACCATTTTCAGTGCATCCGGTAACCGTGCAGTGACCACACGCAATGATCATACGGCGATCATATGGAGCCTCAATACCCAGGGCGGTAAAGTAGAGAGCTGCATGCATCACAGGGGTCAGATTCGATTTGTGTACTTCCTGCAACAGGATCGCCAGATCCTGATCTGGACTGGATTTGACGTCAGGGTCAGCGTGTGGAGCCGTTGCGCTGATGGCACCTGGAAGAAAAGCACGGTCATCGAACTGGGTTCTGCCGAATTTTTCTGTGGACTGGAGCAAATCACAGACAACTTTAGCTCCCGGGAGCACCTGTTATGCACTTACCACAACGAAATCTGGGGCCACGACGAAAAAGGCTGCTGGCACAGGAAGGGAAAAATCCCCTATCTGCGTAAAAATGCCCGCTTTCTCCCCTGTCAGAGCCGTCTACTACTCTATAACCCAATAGAAAAGACAGAGGAAATCTGGGAGATTTTCCCTCTGGCAAAACAGTGAAAGCTTGGCATCCTCCTCCGGCCAGGTCGCTGTCTCGGCGACCCCGTCTCGGCGACCCCGTCTCGGCGACCCCCTAGCAGATTGGATAGCGGAATAGTAGCGGAATAGGACACCCACAAATTTGCTATCTGGGCTAAAAGTCGCCGTGCAGAAGAAAAAAAAGAATTCCCGTCTACCCTGGCCGAGACATTTATGAGTGTCCTTTTCTTCATCTGTCATTGCTCCAAAGTGAGCCACTTTTTCTGCCTCGGGGAAGTCCTGTTCAGGAATTGCTACACAATTTTGTTGTGCCCCTCACAGGCAGTCCAACAAAGCGCAGCGGCTCCGTTTGGGTCGGCGGCATTCACCTCAGAAGAGGAAGCTACCGGCCTTTCTGTTTCTGGCTGTCTGTCCAGCGCATTCAGTAAAAGTCCCACAATCTCTTGATGCCTTTTGTAACCTGCACACTTCAGCGCTGTTGCTCCATTTACATCCACTGCATATATCACCTTTCTGACTGCACCAGTCCTTTCAGGTTCCGGTATGCTGTTCAAGGTAGCCAGCAAATGTGCCACAACCGCCCGATGATCTCCCAAAGCGGCCAGATGGAGCGCGGTTCTCCCGTCTCTGTCGGAAATAGTCAGTAACGTTGTGACGGCATGGTAGCGTGTAGATTCAGGCCACGTCTCCAGCATTTTCAGCATCCGGACCACAACGGCGGTTTGCCCGTTGCAAACAGCACTCAAAATAGGGAAAGCCCGCATAAGTTTCGCCACCAGCTCTTGCCCTGCCCTGGCCACGCAGGGATAGGAAAGCCCGCTTTCGCCCTCTTCACAGAGGCAATCCATAAGTTTGAGGATCGCCTGATTTCTTGATGCGTCTTCGGGTACCTCAGGTAGCCTTTTCAGGGCCGCCAGTATCTCAGCCACCATCGGCTCGTAACCTTCCAGATCCGCCACATCGAGTGCCAACAGCACGTCTTCTCTGGCATGATCAAGCACTGCCATAACAGTATTCAGCCTCGCGGCTTCTGGTAATGTATCCAGCCGCAAAAGCACATTGCTGAAATGCACGACGGCAGTCTGTGGATTTCTTGTCGCGACCTCTGAGTAAACTGCTTCCGGGAAGGCTTTGGTTAACAATCTTTCGATCTGGAAGTGCCCCCGGGAGCGGGCTTGCGAGACAGGTGTTGTCCCTAACAGATCGGCGTTGTTTACCAGGTCAGCTATTGCCCATGGCCGTTCTGTTTTTGCCAGTTTTTGCAAAGCAGCCAGTAACTGGGTAACGATCTTATCGTGGCCAAACCGGGCAGCCATATAAAGCGGAGTTCTGCCAAATCTGTCTTGCGTACTCAAAATCCTCAGGATGAACTGAGACTTTGCCGGTTCCCTCAATGTACCGAGGAGGGCTAGTATCTCGGCCAGATCCCCGGATCGTCCGTCACGGGCAGCGTCCAGAAGCGTGGCGTTCATTGCCTTGCTGGCAACCAACAATTCCAGGCACTCTGCATGCCCGTTACGAGCAGCAGCGTATAAGGGCGTCCGGCCATCGTTATCCTTTTCACTGACCTTGGTGCCGTCAACGGTCAGTAACAACCTGACAGTGTCTGTGCGGCCGCGACGAGCAGCTAAATGGAGAACCGTTCGGCCATCATTATCCTTCTCCCAGACCTCACTGCCAGCGGCCAGTATCGACTCGACAGTGTCCGTGTGGCCGCCATAAGCAGCTAAATGGAGAGCCGTCCGGCCATCATTATCCCTCTCTTTAAACTCAGCGGCCCGTAACAACTCAACACTGTCTGTGTGGCCGCTATAAGCAGCTACATGGCGAGCCGCCCGGCCATCATTGTACCTCTCTTTGACCATCGCGGCCCGTAACAACTCAACAGTATCTGTGCGACCGCTATAAGCAGCTAAATGAAGAGCCGTTCGGCCATTCTTATCCTTCTCTTTGACCTCGATGCCAGCGGCCAGTAACAACTTGACAATGTCGGTGTGGCCGCAATGAGCAGCTATATGGAGAGCCGTTCGGCCATTCTTGTCCTTCTCTTTGGACTCGATGCCTGCGGCCAGTAACAACTTGACGGTGTCTGCGCGGCCGCTATAAGCAGCTAAATGGAGAGGCGTCGAGCCATTGTTTGTCTTCTCACTGACCTTAATGCCGTCAGCGGCCAGTAACGCCACGACGGTTTCTCTGTCGCCGTTATAGGCAGCCATATGAAGTGCTGTTCTGCCACAGTTAGCAGCAATACTGATATCCACTCCTGCCTCGAGTAGCCGTGTCAGGCACTCAAATCTGCCCCAAAGGGCAGCTATCATCAAGGGCGTGACACCGTCGTTATCAATGGCATCAATCTCTTCTGTGTTGGCGATTAGTTCTTTCAAACACTCGACGCCACTCTCCTTTTTGATGGTGTAGTGTTCAGGCGTCCGGCCATTATCGAGAATTTCCAGGAAGTCTCTGCCCGTGGCAGCCCATTGTAGACGAGCCTTGGCTATGCCGATTTTGGTGGCTATATGCAGCGCTGTTTCGCCGTTCTTATTGGTGGATTTCAAGCTCGCCTTACTTTTAATCAGTGCTTTCAGGCAGCTCACATGGCCGTTATATGCGGCGCGGTGCAGGGCAGTTTCGCCATCTTTATTGGGAGCATTAACATCCGAGCCAAGCTCAACCAGCCGTTGCAGACACTCAAGCTGGCCGTGTTCAGCTGCCAGGTGCAAAGGTGTTGCACTATCGATCCTGGTATGGGCGTTGATATCCGCCCCTATTTCAAGCAGCCATTCCAGGCAATTCAGATGGCCATTTTCAACGGCCAGATGCAGCGGCATTTTGCCATCAGTTTGAACCAGATGAGTTTTGGCCCTGGTATTAAAATTTTTTTTAAGCGCTTTGAAAACTTGATGACCCTGTTTAAGCGGAACTTGCGGATCCACCATTTTTCCTTTCCGGGCACTTTCCATAAAGCCGATGACTTTATCACAAAGCTCCTGCACATCGGTGGCAGCATCGGGTATGGGTATATAACCGGATAGAGTTTGCAGACACTCATGGTCACCATTGCTTGCGGCGATATGCAGAGGTGTTTCACCAGTGATTTTCAGTGGCTTATTAACATCCCCACCCGTGGCAACCAGAATTGTCAGACAGTCAACGTTACCGCTTCGAGTGGCAATGTGCACAGGCGTCTCACCAGTGATTGTTCGAGCGGCGTTGACATTAGCGCCTTTACCGCTTTTGTACCATTTAGACACCGAACTACAAAACCCCCCTGCACTCCCGATTAATCCGATCAGGCCTTCAGGCCTTCCTTTCAGGTAAGAGGTCAAAGCGGTTGCCCCCGAACCAAGAATTAAATCCATCATGGCAGACAGGAAATCGGCCTTCTTGCCGATCAGCGCTCGCACACAACTAACGTGACCGTTACAGGTAGCAATGTGCAAAGGCGCAGTACCACCCTGGCTTGTGGCATTGACATTTACACCATGCTCGATCACCCTTTTCAAGCGATCAAGCTCGCCCTTTTTGGCGGTATCGAACAACATCCGAACCTGAGCTGCCGGCTGGAAGCGACTGTGCGGCGTAATATTATCAGTGGTTCCCCGGGTCAGGGTATCTGGCTCGGCCTGAGCGCCGGAACAACTTGTGTCAGCAGATGCTCTCCCGCCCGATTCACGCACCATCAGCCGAATCGGCTCATGACACAAATGACAATGGCGCCCCCCTAAATCACCTGAAGCCCAATCGCTCCCAAACCGAGAAAGACAATTCAGGTGGAAAAAGTGACTATTCGATCGACAAATACCCATTGGCCGACCCCGATCAAAATCTGCACTATTGCAAATGGCACAGGACGGAGAAATTAAAGGGATATTGCTGCAAAGCATGTCATTTATCTGCCTTTTACCACCCTGATTGATATCTTCCAGAAATCCGCTGAGTGATCAGATACTCAGGAGCACCAACATGCTGCCAGTTCAACACCAGGTTAAGAAGTGGACACTAAGCTTACCCCTCGATTATCAATGGCTTTCAGATG
>JAQFVO010000373.1 GCA_027942505.1 Endozoicomonas sp.
TGGTCTACCGCTACTGGCAAAGTCTCGACAAGGATGAGTCAGGGCGCACCGCCATTGTGGTGGAAGGGCCGGCAGGCTGGGGCAAGGATTTTGTGCTGGACAGAACCATCCGGCTGTGGCAGCAACAGCAAGGGATGAAGCAGCGGCCGGTACGCCCTTTTGTCCATATCAACGCCAATCCAAACCAGTGGACCACTCTGGTAGAGAGTGTTGAACGGGCAATGAGTCGGGGGGAATTGATCGCTATCAGCGAGATTAACCTGATTCCCAGCAACTATGTGGAAGAGTTATTAAAGAATGTGTTAACCGGCCATGCAGCCCGGGGATTCCGCCTGTTTGCCACCATCAACCCGGGCTATTTTGGTGGTCGTGAAGCTCTGAGCAAGGCCCTGACAAGCCGCTGCACCCAGGTCAGGCTGGGTGCCCTTGCTCCGGAAGAACTGGCAGGGCTGGTTCAGGGGTTGCCCGACATGCCCGACGGCTTACCTCTATGGCTGGCGGGTCACTTCCATCAACTGTCCACGGCGCTGTATCAGCAGAACTGTCCGGTGCAACTGGCACTGGACGACCTGTTCAGCAGCGCCCGGCATCTGGCCGGTCAATGTCCTGAACAGTGGTATCAGGCCTTGCAGCAACACCTGTCACTGGCCTTTCGCGCCTTGAGGACAGAGTTACCCCCTCTGCAGGAGGGTACCGCACGTCTGGAACAAATAAATAAGGAAAAGCAGCGGCGCCTGGCCCTTGAGACCATGGCCAATAGCCTGCCCGGACTGTCCACGCCCATCACGGTAAAATTCGGGAGACTGTCCCGCAGTAGTGATCGGGAAATCACTGTGACAACGGAGACAACAGATCAGGAAGTTATGACCACGGTGAAGGTCATGCAAAAACGCATGAGGATTGGTGACAATAGCAGGTCAGCGGAAAGATCTGTTGGCCGCCAAAAAACTGATCATCTGGCTTGCCCCGCCGAATTTGGAAATATTGTCGCTCCCATTCACTACCAGGTAACCAGATACTTCCCGAAATACCCTTACGATGCCACCCATTACCGTCTCTCTTTTCTGGAGACCCGTCTGAACGAAGACGGCCAGTTGCGCGACTACTATATCGACCGGACAAACAGCACGGCAACACCGTTGGCAGGATGGCCAGATGACATCTTCTGGCGGACCGACCTGAGGAATGATGAACTTCCCGGTCAAATAATACTGACTCTGAATAACCAGTGGCAATCTCTCCCGGCTCTGAGCCGGTCTGACCAGCTACGGGCCATTCGTTGCACCCCGGAAACCGCTATTGATCTGGCCCGCTGTGAACAGACGGGAGTGCTGTTAATCAAAAGCCGGAGGAAATATACCGCGTCACTGGTAACCATTGATTTCATCATTGCCCCCGACCAAATCTATTTTACCCAACTGGAACCGGGCGAATCGGTGCTGTTGCAAGAGGGATTGTCCAGTCAACGTCTTGAAGATCTGTTGGAAGAGCGCATTTTTGCTCCCAAAGTGAATACCTGCAAAGTCTATGCAGAGCTGCGAGGCATTGATGAGATCGAGGATATCCCGCAACGACTCAGGGCGTTGATGGATTGGCTGGATACATTTTCCGCTACCCGAAATGTTACCGGAAAGGGTGAAAAGCTCTTGCTGAAAATGCTCAGAAGGAAACAAGGGGTTTGCTGGCACAAGGCGATGATCTTCCAGGTACTCTGTCACTACTGGGGTATTCCAGCCCTGCAGGTGGAGAACGCTTCACACACTTTTGCTGAGATCAGCCCTGACGGTGGCCTCACCTGGCGGCAATACCAGCT
>JAQFVO010000391.1 GCA_027942505.1 Endozoicomonas sp.
TTTGTTTCTCTTAAGCTTCTGTTGTTTGAAAAAATCAATTTTTTCATGCAAAAAATTGAAATATTCTGATTCAAGAAAAGGGTGCCTTTCAGCAGAAACAATGCTCCGGCCAGAAAAAATGGTGTCAGATTGAGAAGAGCCTGCTTCGCGCTGTGGCTCGCTGACAGCCTTTTCTATTGTGCATTCAGAAACGTTCACGGGTTTGCCCTGATAAATATGTTGTTTTTTTGATTTAAATTAAGGTAGTAATATTTACGAGAAGTTGCAGCGATTTGTTGCATCATACTGAACTTATTATCTGATGGCTATGTTGCGTTTAAGGGTTGAAGTTAATAAATTCCAAAATTTTATTGGCCTGCCGATCGGTTATTAGGTTCTCCATACCAATCAAGGCTCTTCGCCACCCCAAAGTAGTGTGAAAGATATTTTGTGGCAGTTCCTTGAAAAAACTGATATCCACTCCTTCAAGTGGCTGTGGTATTTATTCACGTTCTGCAAGTACTAAGAAATTGACCCAAAGGGCAATAAATACGCCAGCACACTGAAAACTGATATTCAACTCAGTCAGAAGAATGTAACAAAAGTCATGCGAGGCGGCCTCGCGGAGTTGAAAATAGAGAACTTTTAACAACCAACAGTTGGAACTTAATGCCTCAATAATTGTCCATAACCGGCAGTTGGAGCTTATTTTGTGCCTGATATAGTTGTTTAGACCGTAATATGGTTCTTATTGAGTGTGAATAGATGCTAGTGAAACCAACACAACCATCTCCGACCGACACCAGCCCGTTAAGCTCAAAAGTGGTCAGTGCAGCCGCAAGCAACAAAGTGTTTTTCTTCCATCACACCATTGAGTTTGCGATGGTCCTGGAAAATAAAAATGAAGCAACCAAAGTGCTATGTAATGGCCAGCACCTGATCACTGAGATCTGGCAGTGCCCGCAACACGAGCTTCTCATGTGCCGTAAATGCTGCTTTCCGCCCGAAGTGATCATTCCGACTACTTGTCCTGATCATAAGGTTCAGGTCTTTCATGACAAGTTGGCAGGCCGGTTAATCTTCACCCAGCAAGTCAGATGTCCTACCAAAGATACCTTTAATGCCGCCTGCCCATGGAGCGGTCAGTACAGTCAAGTGACCAGTCATCTTGATGATTGTACTTTCGTTCCCAGTGCTGCCAGAGTTGCCATGCAAAATGCCATGCTCAAGGCAGCGGACCGAAGGGCGGTGCAAAAATATGAGGAACTCAAAAAAGAAACTGCTCACCAGATTAGCCAGGTAAAAAAGGAATCGGACGACAAAGTAAATGCCATGGAACGGTTGTTGAATCAGAGAAACCACACTCTGATGGAGAAAAATGACGAGCTGGAAACCAGACTAAATAACCTGGCGGCTCAATTGGCAGAGCTACGAGTGACTACCACTGCGTCAGCGGTAGTCCATGCAGCCTCATCTTCAACTGTCATTGCAGAAGAGCCACCAAGGTTTTACGACGGAACGCTACTTTGGAAAATAACAAATTGGTCAATAAAATATCAACGCGCGAAGTCAAACCTTAATCACCATTTTCTTGAGTCTCCGCCATTTTATACCAGTAAAGATGGATATAAGATGCGTATGAGATTATATCCCAATGGCGATAGAGAAGGTAAAGGTACACACGTAAGCGTCTATTTGCAGATCATGAAGGGTGAATTTGATGCAATACTTCCGTGGCCGTTCAGAAGAAAAATTACTGTTATGTTACTTGATCAGAGTAACGAGGTGCATCATATCGACGCCTTTCGCCCAAATTCTTTATCGAACTCTTTTCACCGGCCCGAGCAAGAATGCAACAGGGCAATAGGAATGCCGATGTTCATACCACAAGAATACCTGAATAGGTATGCGTACCTAAGAGATGATACTATGTTTTTCAAAGCTGTCGTCAACCCCGATTATTCAACCCTTCTGGCTCCGATTTGAAGTGCTGAATGATCGGTAAACAGGCCTGATATTCAGACGAGATTATGTCGATTGGTGATGGACTGGTGAGTTCTCTAGAATCCATTCAAAGTACATCCTTTTCTGAAACTTCCTGATGTTTAAGACACTGCGCTTCCAATACCTGACCACTTGATATCCCAGCTGCTCGATTTTTTGTCACGCAGGCAACCTAGTTTGGGCGTGGTTTAGTTCAGCAATATGTGATCCAAAGAGGCATCGTGGTTATTCAGCTGCCTGTCCAATTACTACCATGAATGCTGCTGTCATCCCGTACATGGTTTGTACAGGACCCTCCTCACAGGGAGGTGAATGCTCGGATAGATGGCTATCCCTGTCAGATGGGTTCCGTGCAATCCCTGTAGGGAAAGGCAGCGGAGTAAAGCAACCGACACTTTTTGCCATGCCGCTACCCTTACGTATCAACCAACGCGCGTGAGAGCCAGCCAACAGGTAAGAATGCAACAGGCTTCCAGAGATTCACTGCAACATCTGGATGCATCAGCAAGCTGGTGTTCCTGATTAGTATCATTAATGAGTTTCGTGCCTTCACTGTGTTCATGTGCAGAAACATCAGCAGAAGCATCCTGCGACTGCCGTATAATCTTCTGACTGGTTGGTGGGGGGGGTACTGTTAATGGATGAACTGCTGAACTGAGAGACAACGACACGCCCGGAGTGGTTTCCTTCAGCCTCTGGGGCTGGCTTTTGGGTAGCACCATAGTGTGGTACATCAACCTGGCTTGCTGAGTTACTTGTAATCATGGAGTCACCTTCTAACCTGCCTTTGAGGACTAGACCAAAAAAATAACTGTTAGTTCATGACTACAGTGTTGAAGATGGTTGATGACGGAACTTGAACCTCGAAACCTGAAGGTATTTGCTTTCAATCTGATTGATTATTCATCGGGTTTTCGTGCGATACAGCGTAAAGAATTAGTGCTGACAGGTATTTGCAGTTAACCAGGCGTCTGTCAGGCAATCTCTTGCCGCCCTGAGGCCTTTGCCTTGGGAGGCGGTGTGTTGGATAATTAATCTTTTTGCGATGAACCCTCCGGCCTGATAATGAAAAAACTGGTAATCATTTTTCTCTGTCTGGTAGTGACTTTCCTGCTGACCCGGCTTTTTGTCGGAGAAGGTGGTCTGACTGAGCTGGCAGTGCAACAGGAGCGTCTGGAACGCCTGGAACAGGAAAACAGGCGGTTATACCAGAGAAATCAACTGTTGGCTCGGGAAGTGGTGGAGCTGCAGCAGGGAATGGAAACGATTGAAGAGAGTGCGCGTCAGGAATTGGGTATGATTCGCCGTGATGAAACGTTCTTTCTTACCTATGATTGACGCTTGACCATCAAGATTAATTCTCAACAGCAAGTAAGCTCCTCACGGTAGTGAGGCGTGTTGCGCTTGTACCGTCAATTTGCAAAGGTAACAGAGTGAGTAGTGTTGACACTGTGAGCCCCGTTCGTTACTGGGCTGTCGTTCCCGCTGCGGGAGTCGGGCGGCGAATGAATGTTGATATTCCCAAGCAGTACCTGGAAATCAGGGGGAAACCGTTGATGGTGCATACCCTTGAACGACTGCTGGATTTTCCCCTGTTGGAAACAATTGTGGTGGTGCTTGATCAGGACGATGAGCACTACCCGGAGATAGAATTGCTGCGTCATCCCCGGATTCGTCTGGCCAATGGCGGTTCACAGCGCAGCCACTCGGTACTCAACGGTTTGCGCGTTCTGTTGGATATGGCTGATGCAAACGACTGGGTACTGGTACATGATGTGGCGCGCCCGTGTGTGCGCCGTGCTGACCTGGAGTGGCTGGTGGACCAGCTGCGTGATCATTCGGTCGGCGGCCTGTTGGCTACGCCGGTCACCGATACCATCAAGCGTGCTGGGGTCGATGGCAAGGTAGTCAAGACCGTCACACGCCAGGGGCTGTGGCATGCGCTGACGCCGCAGATGTTCCGCCTGGGTCTGTTGCACGATGCCATGGCCACGGCCATTGCCAGTGAGCTGCCCGTGACTGATGAAGCCAGTGCCATTGAATATTCCGGTCGGCACCCTGTGCTGGTGGAAGGGCATGCTGATAACATCAAAGTAACGCGGGGAACTGATCTGGCCCTGGCTTCTCTATACATTGAACAACAGTCAAAACTGATAGAGGTCTCTTGATGCGTATTGGTCACGGATTTGATGTTCACCGTTTTACTGACGATGAGCGTGAGGGCAGTGTCGTTGTGCTCGGAGGGGTGGCGATAGCCTATCCCCGGGCGCTGGTAGCTCACTCTGATGGCGATGTGTTACTGCACGCTCTGTGCGATGCGTTGTTAGGGGCTGCCGGGCTTGGTGACATCGGCCGGCACTTTCCCGATACCGATGACCGCTATGCCGGTATTGATAGCCGCGAACTGCTGCGTCATGTCGTGGCGCTGCTGCATGAACGCGGCCTGCTGCCAAACAATGTTGACAGCACCATAGTTGCCCAGGCACCGAAAATGGCACCACATATCGAGACTATGTGCCGTAACATCAGTGAGGATCTGGGGATCGAACGGACGCGGGTTAATGTCAAGGCAACTACCACTGAAAAGCTTGGCTTTACTGGCAGAAAGGAGGGGATTGCTGCCCATGCTGTAGTTCTGCTTACTGAGAAGTTGCCTTAGGAGCTGTCCTTAAATAATTTCCACATTTCAGGAAGCTACCCGGGCTCAGCCGTTTATGCTATTGCGGGCAGCGTATCTGGAAGTGTGGAAACTATTTCAGGACAATTCCTTACCCGCATCCGGTTATTTTCTGCTGTGGCCATTTAATCGGCGAGAAATTCGCGGTATTGTCTCAGGTTAATTTTTTAGTTGAGTGCACATCATGGAAGCTGATGTATTGGTGCCAGTCGATTATCCCGTAGATTGGCACTATGCCCATGGTGGACCGTTGGGCAATTGTCGCTTTAAGTCCTGTCATGACGATTTTTCAGTTACCGAATTGCTGCCATTCGAGCCTGAAGGTGATGGTGAACATCTGTTTCTGTTGATTGAGAAAAAAGGCGAAAACACCGACTGGGTGGCGGGACTGCTTGCCCGCTACGCCGGAGTCGGGCAGCAGTCAGTCAGTTATGCCGGACGTAAAGATCGCCATGGAATTACCCGTCAATGGTTTTGTGTCTCCCTGCCAGGCAAGGCTGACCCGGACTGGAGTGGGCTGCAAAGCGAGTCGATAAAGATTATCGCTCAGGCCAGGCACCGCAAGAAGTTGAAAACCGGGGCTCTTAAGGCTAATGATTTTGCCATTACGTTGCGCGATATCTGTGTTGATCCTGCCCTGGTGGATAATCGGCTGGCGTTGATTGCCCGTGAAGGTGTGCCCAACTACTTTGGTGAGCAGCGTTTTGGTCACGGTAACATGGCCAAAGCCGCTGATATGCTGGCTGGTAAATTCCGGGTGCAGCGTAACAAGCGGTCGATGTATCTCTCGGCGGCACGCTCGTGGCTGTTCAACCGGGTGCTGTCTGAGAGGGTGGCGGCGGGTGCCTGGAATCAATACCTTGCCGGTGATGTGCTCGGCTTCCCGGACAACAGTAGTCTTATATTTGATGCCCCGGATGAGGCTGTGCTGGCCCGGCTTGGTGAGGGCCAGCTGAGCCCGACATCGTCCCTGTGGGGCCGGGGGCGACCCAAGGTGACCGATCAGGCACTGGCGCTGGAGCAGTCTGCCCTGGCCGGGTATCAGTCGCTGTGCGATGGTCTGGAGAGGGCAGGGCTGAACCAGGAGTGTCGGGTGACCCGGCTGATTCCGACGCAAATGAGCTGGTCCTGGCACGATGGCGGGGCAACGCTGTTGCTGCGCTTCCGGCTCGGCAAAGGGTGTTTTGCCACTGCGCTGCTCAGAGAGTTGTTTAGCTGCAGTGAGCCGCAACGCCATGAAGGCAAACGGCATTAGTCGTTTGTATCAGATAGTGACAAGGCCTGTGCCAGTCAACAGCAGTGGTCTGGTGCAGAATCACTTGCAACAACTCAGGAATCATGGACTATGACCATATTGCTGTCTAATGACGATGGCGTAACTGCTAAGGGACTCGCGCATTCGTATGCCGCCTTGCAGTCTCATGGGCAGTGCTGGGTGGTGGCTCCTGATAATGATTGCTCCGGCAAGGGGCACTCGTTGACGCTGGATCGCCCGCTGCGCATGAAGGAGCACCCCAACGGTTTTTTCAGCGTCAATGGGACGCCGGCAGACTGCGTTAATCTGGCCGTCAGCGGCCTGTTTGGCCGACAGCCGCAACGGGTGGTATCCGGCATTAACAACTGTGCCAATCTGGGCGATGATGTGCTTTGTTCCGGCACCGTGGCTGCCGCTATGGAAGGGCGGATGCTGGGTAAAACTGCCATCGCCATCTCCTCCTGCGGGAAAGACGATCACCACCTTGCGGTCAGTGCCAGAGTGTTGCACGACCTGATGGTGCGCCTTGACCAGCTAGCGTTGCCAGAAGGGATTATTTTGAACGTCAATGTACCGGCCTGTGACTATGACCAGATCAAGGGCATGAAGATAACCCGCCTCGGTCACCGCAGCCGGCCGGGCTCCCCCATTGCCATGACTGATCCCAGGGGTAATACAGTGTGGTGGATCGGTGGCGTAGGCAAGCCACTGATGGCTGAGGAGGGTACGGATTTCCATGCTGTTGCCTCTGACTACGTGTCTATTACGCCACTGCAGTACGATAAGACCGGTCACGCCACCTTATCGCTGTTAAACGACTGGCTTGGAGCCTGCCTATGAGGGATCTGGAGATCGATGGGATCGGCATGACCTCGCGGCGGACCCGGGAGCGGATGATTCAGCGCCTGGTGGCGCAGGGTATTCAGTCTGAACAGGTGTTAGAGGTGATGCGCCATGTACCCCGTCATCTGTTTATAGATGAGGCGCTGGCTCATCGGGCTTATGAAGATACGGCGTTACCCATTGGCCACAATCAGACGTTGTCCCAACCCTATATCGTGGCCAGAATGACCGAGGTGCTGCTGGCCCGGGGGGTGCTGGACAAGGTGCTGGAAATTGGCACCGGCTCTGGTTATCAGACAGCGGTGCTGGCTACCCTGGTAGGCAAAGTGTTCTCTGTTGAGCGAATTCGAGCGTTGCAGAGCAAGGCTCGCTCGCGTCTGGGTCGATTGTCCCTGCATAATGTGCGTCTGCGTCACACCGATGGCGGGAAGGGCTGGCCTGAGGAGAGTCCGTTCGCAGGCATCATGGTCACGGCAGCACCTGGCGAGATACCCCGGGATTTGCTTAATCAGTTATCGCCAAATGGCGGACGGCTGGTAAGCCCGGTGGGAGCCGGTGCTGTGCAGGAGCTGGTGTTGATTACCCGTTATGGTGATGACTATCAGCGCACAGTGTTGGAGATGGTGCGCTTTGTACCATTGCTTGCTGGTGTTATAAGCTAAGACTTTATCAGGCAAATGCCTTATATATGAACCAGGCTGTCCGCGTCAGTTCAGGATGACCGACGACATTAGACGCCTTTTCCGTAACCACTGTTCTAAAGGTCAGAACATGTCGAAATATTTTTCTTACTGTGCGCTTGTTGCCAAGGGAATGGCCATGGGGGCTGCCGATGTGGTGCCCGGCGTGTCCGGGGGGACCATTGCGTTTATCACCGGTATTTATGACCGCCTCCTGAATGCCTTGAAAAGTGTCAATCCCTCGTTGTTAAAGGTGCTCAGCAACGAGGGCGTTGCCGGGGTATGGCAACGCATGGATGGCACCTTTTTGCTTTGTGTGTTTGGTGGCGTGCTGACCAGTATTTTGTCATTTGCCCATGTTATTACCTGGTTTCTGGCGGTCTACCCAGAGATGTTGTGGGCATTCTTTTTCGGGCTGATCCTGGTGTCGGGTCTGCACATGATCCGTCAGGTAAATCGATGGCATGCAGGAACCATCACCATGCTGCTGGTCGGAATGGTGATCGCCTACGCCGTTGGAGTGCTTAGCCCAACCAGTCTTGAGCCAGAGCCGCTGACGCTGTTTTTCGCCGGAGCTGTCGCCATTTGCGCGATGATTTTGCCTGGTATTTCCGGCAGTTTTATTTTGCTGATGATGGGGTTGTACGGGCCGGTGATCGATGCCGTGAAAAATCTGGATCTGGTGGTACTGGCCATATTTGGCACGGGCTGTGTCGGTGGCTTGTTGAGCTTTTCCCATGTTCTGTCCTGGCTGCTGAAAAAGCATCGTGATCTGGCGCTGTCTCTGTTGACAGGATTAATGCTCGGTGCGCTTGGCAAAGTCTGGCCCTGGAAAGAGACGCTGACGAGTCGAATTAACAGTGCCGGTGAACAGGTTCCCCTGATTCAGACCAACGTCTCGCCGATGGATTATGAAATGATCACCGGGCAGCCTGCTTATCTGGTTGAATCTATTGGGCTGATGATTTTTGCCATTGCTTTGGTGGGCGCAATTGAGTGGCTTGGTAGTAAAAAGCACTGATTTTTTTGCTGTCGATAGGTGATGCTGCCTATCCATGTATAATATTTCAAATTAAAAAGTTGCTTTTGATATTTCATTTTTAAATAAAAAATTGCCGTGCTGATTCTCGGCAGTGGAGCTGGTAGAGTGTTGGATTTCCTGAAAAACGCTCTGATTCATATGAGTGATTGCTCAAAAAAAATTGTTTTCCTGGCAAGCTGCCTGTTGCTTGCCAGTTGCAGTCATGACCCGTCCCGCGTGATCATTACCAGTCTGCGGGTGCCAGTGCCCACTTCCGGGCAGCACGTCGTCAAGCGCGGTGAAACGCTGTATTCCATCGCCTTTCTGTACAACAGGGATTTCCGTGAGTTGGGGGCCAATAATGGCATTGGCCCGCCGTACACCATCTATCCCGGGCAGAAAATCAGCCTGACCGGTCGCCGCGCTGTGGTGGTCAAAGCGTATACCCCTCCGGCCGCTGCTAAACCGCAACCAACGCCGGTCGTGGATGCCCGGCCAAAGGCGGTGAAAAAACCTCAGAAGGTGGTCAGTGAACGTAAAAACAGCACCCCGGTCAAAAAACATTCAGCACCAGCACCGGTCGGTGGCAAGGCTGTTACCTCCCCGGCAGGGTGGCAGTGGCCGGTAAATGGTCGAGTGATTTCCGGTTATTCGCTCAAAATGCCGATCAATAAGGGGATTGATATTAGCGGCAAATTAGGAGAGCCTGTTGCAGCCGCAGCCAGTGGCGAGGTGGTCTACGCCGGAAGTGATCTTTCCGGTTACGGCAGGCTGATCATCTTGAAACATAACAGTAGCTATCTGAGCGCGTATGCGCACAACAGGGAACTATTTGTCAGCGAGGGAGACTCAGTTAAAGCGGGCCAGAAGATAGCCGAAATAGGTTCTACAGGAACGACTGAGCCTAAGCTGCACTTCGAAATTCGCCGTGATGGCAAACCGGTCGACCCAATGGGATACCTGCCACGGCGCCGATGACGGAGCTCAGCGGCTGTTGTAGTAGATGGATCTCACGGGTGTTGTTGCAGCTTCTCGGTAGTAGATTTGGTAGTTGCTCGACATAGAGTGGGACTTTCGGATAGGACTAACTCTTATGGCATCGAAGAGGGATGACGCAGAGCTAAGCAGTTATGCTGACGATGTAATCCAGGGACAGGATGAGCTTAACCCGGATGACAATTCCGGTGATCTGGTTGAAGTAGTAGACGACAATGATGATATTGACAAAACGCAACCCACTGCTGTGTCTTCCCTCAGTGGTGGCCGTCGTAAAGACGACGATGGTTTTTACAAGTCCATTGATGCGACGCAGCTGTATCTGAACGAAATTGGTTTTTCACCGCTGTTGACGCCCGAGGAAGAAGTGCACTACGCCCGTCTTGCCCGCAAGGGCGTAGAAGCTGGCCGCCGTCGTATGATTGAGAGCAATTTGCGCCTCGTGGTCAAGATTTCCAGACGGTACGTTAACCGCGGTCTGACACTGCTTGACCTGATCGAAGAAGGCAATCTCGGTCTGATTCGTGCGGTCGAAAAGTTTGACCCTGAGCGGGGATTCCGTTTCTCTACCTACGCCACCTGGTGGATACGCCAGACCATTGAGCGTGCCATTATGAATCAGACGCGAACGATTCGTCTGCCTATTCATGTGGTCAAAGAGCTGAATGTCTATCTGCGTGCGGCCAGGGAGCTGACCCAGAAGCTGGACCATGACCCCAGCCCGGAAGAGATTGCCAAGCTGCTGGATAAGCCGGTGGCTGACGTCAAGCGGATGCTCGGTCTTAATGAGCGTGTCACGTCGGTGGACACCCCCCTGGGGCCTGATTCGGACAAATCCATCCTGGACACCATCTCTGATGAGAAGGGTGCCGATCCGGCTGAACTGCTGCAGGATCTGGATCTAAACGACAGCCTTGACCGCTGGCTCGGTGAGTTATCGGAAAAGCAGCGGGAAGTGGTGGCACGCCGTTTTGGGTTGCGAGGCTATGAAACCAGCACGCTTGAGGAAGTTGGTAAGGAGATCGGGCTTACCCGTGAACGAGTCCGACAGATTCAGGTGGAGGCGCTGAAAAGACTGCGCTCTATTCTTGAAAAGCAGGGGTTGTCCGGCGACTCACTGTTTAATT
>JAQFVO010000396.1 GCA_027942505.1 Endozoicomonas sp.
GACGTTTATGCAACCTATGCCGATGTCAGTGACTTGATGGAAACGGTTGGTTTTAAACCATCAACGTCCATAGAGGAAGGTTTACAGGAGTTTGCTCAGTGGTACAGGAACTGGCAGAAATCCGGGAACTGAAAATAACCTGATACATTACTCGTTCGACTTCATTAACTCGTTGCTTGAACAAGCCAATAACTGCCAGATGCGATGCCTGCCTGTGTATTCCGGTAACCATCAGAGGGCACTTTCCTGAGATGCCAGGAGAGCCAAGCCCTCAAGAAAGCAACCACTACAATCAACAACCTCAACTCACTGGCCAAGCCACCCTCATGCAGAGAAAGTATTTCCGCTTTCGCTCAACAGGTTATAATCTCCCATACAAAGGCCGAGCTATGGCGACACATTTGCACATCGCGTGGTCGTTCAACCAATAATAACAGAGGCAGTGCCTGATCATGATTATCGTTCGCCCCATCCGTGAGCAGGATCGTGAAGCGCTGTGGCATATCGCCACCCAGACCGGTGCCGGTTTCACCTCCTTACCGCCTGAGCGCACCTTAATTGATGACAAGCTGGAGTGGGCACTCAACTCCTTCAATCTGGCCGCAACGCAAAGCGAGAGCAGCCATCCTGTGCAGAAAAATGCCTTGTACCTGCTGGTGATGGAGGACACCACAACGGGCGAGGTGGTCGGTACGGCCGGTATTGAATCGGCAGTCGGGCTTGATGCACCGTGGTACAACTACAAGGTCAATAAACAGGTTCATGCCTCGCAGCAACTGCAGGTCTATACCATGGTCGATACCCTGATGCTATGCAACGACCATACCGGTTGCTCAGAGCTGTGTACGCTCTTTTTGCTGCCCGCCTATCGCCATTCGAAAAATGGTGCCCTGCTCTCCAAAAGCCGTATGCTCTTTCTGGCAGCCTTTCCGAGGCTGTTTGCCGATGACATCTTTGCCGAAATGCGCGGCTACTCCGATCAGGACGAAGTCTCTCCATTCTGGGAGGCCCTTGGCCGGCACTTTTTTGCCGTCGATTTTGCCAAGGCGGATCAGCAGTCTGCTGTGGATAAAGCCTTTATCGCCGAGCTGATGCCGCGCCACCCGATCTACACCAATCTGCTGCCTGATGATGCCCGGGAAGTCATCGCCCTGACGCACGAAAGTACGACACCTGCCAGACGCTTGCTGGAGGCCGAAGGGTTTCATTACACCGGCTATGTGGACATTTTTGATGCTGGCCCGCTACTGGAAAGTAGAACCAGAGACATACGCACCGTCCGTGACTCCCGACAATATAAAACCATTGTCGTTGATCATAATACCAATGACCAGCGCCTGTGGCTGATGGCCAATGACGAACTGAGCAATTTTCGCTGCATAATGGGTAATCTCTCGTTTGAAGGGCTGGAATATGTCCGAATCACTCAGGAACAAGCCGATGCCCTGTGTATTAGTGAGGGAGAGTTGTTGCGAGTGGTGCCATTGGCTCGTTAAAGGGAGCAACAGCTAAGATATACCATCGTCATGCCAGAGCTGCTATGAGAAGTGGATCCCCGCCTTCGCGGGTGTCGCAAAAGGCCCTGAAAAGAAGGGAACCACAAAGACACGAAGACACAAAGTTTTTTCGGGTTTGTCTGAGCTACGCTTGGCAGACAGAAAAAGTCTTCCTTTGTGCCTTCGTGTCTTTGTGGTTCAAGGCTTTTATGCTTTTTGCGACACCCACCATCGCGGAAATAACAGGTGGCCGGTATTTTCCACCACCAGCCCCCCAGCAAAGAACAAGAGGATGACACCATGACCAAGACAAAAGCGCCCAAGTGCCTGTTGATCGATGGCAAATGGCAAAAAGCCCTCGGCAAACCGTTTATCTCCACCAACCCGGGCACCGGAAAAACCATCTGGCACGGTGCCAGCGCCACCACCGAACAGGTCGACCTGGCCATCAGTGCTGCACGAGCCGCCAGCCAGAATTGGGCAACACGGCCCTATTCAGAGCGGGAAGCCATTACTCAGGCTTTCGCCAACAACCTCGAACAGGACAAGGAAACGCTGGCCGAACTGATCGCCAAAGAGACCGGCAAACCCCTCTGGGAAGCCAAAACTGAAGTGGCAGCCATGGTCGGGAAAATCGCTATCTCCATCAAGGCCTACCACGAACGCACCGGCACGGTGGAAAACGCCATGCCGGTGGGTAAAGCGGTCATTCGCCACAAACCCCACGGCGTGGTTGCGGTATTTGGTCCGTACAATTTTCCTGGTCATTTACCCAACGGCCACATTGTACCGGCTCTTCTGGCGGGGAATACGGTGGTACTCAAGCCCAGCGAACTGACTCCGGCCGTAGCTGAACACACGATCAAATTATGGCAGCAGGCAGGCCTGCCTGATGGGGTGATCAACCTGGTTCAGGGTGAACAGAGCACTGGTATTGCCCTGGCAGGCCACCCCGGCCTGGACGGCCTGTTCTTCACCGGCAGCTCCAATACCGGCAAGCGCATCCACCAGCAATACGCCGGTCAGCCCGGAAAAATCCTGGCGCTGGAAATGGGTGGCAACAATCCGCTCATTATCACCGAGATGGCCGATATGCGTGCCGCGGTACACGACACCATTCATTCAGCATTTATCACTGCCGGCCAGCGCTGTACCTGTGCCCGTCGTCTTTTTGTCCCGACTAACGACTGGGGTGAGCAGTTTATTCAGGCACTGTCAGCCGCCACTGCCAGGATCAAAGTAGGCCAATGGGATGATGACGATGCGCCGTTTATGGGCGCCATGATCAGTGAGGAGGCAGCAAACCGTCTGCTGGCGGCCCAGCACAAACTGCAAAACCTCGGTGGCACTGTGCTGGTGTCGGCAACCCTTTTACAAAGCGGCACCGGACTGGTATCTCCGGGGATCATTGATGTGACCGCAATAAAAGATCGTCCCGATGAAGAGTATTTCGGGCCGTTGCTGCAGGTAGTCCGCTACCAGGGTTTTGCCGAAGCGGTGGCCGAAGCCAACAACACCCGCTTTGGTCTCTCGGCCGGGCTGTTCAGCGA
>JAQFVO010000429.1 GCA_027942505.1 Endozoicomonas sp.
TGCTGGTAACGACACAACATCTGCGAAAAATGCTGGACGACATCGACTGCGCCAGCCCCCTGCAGTTAAAGTCTCTGCCGCCGGAGACTGGCAAAGAGCTGCAACAATTGAGCGTCAGGCTCAGTGATACAGCCAAACGGTTGTGCCCAACCAGAGCCACCTCGCCCACCCATGTCTCTTTGAGAGTGACAAAGGCTCGCCAGGAGCAGGGCTTTAAGGCGACCAGCGAAGGTGTAGTACACGGTATTGGCGTGGTGGCCCAGCGCAGGTTCCACGCCGGCGAAAGAATTGCACAGTTCAGCGGCCCCATCGTATTTCGTGCTAAAAACCCCAACGGCCGTTACAACGTCTTTTCCGTCATCACGACTGACCCGGTTCCCCGGGTCAAGTTCCATGAGCGTGACACCTACACCGCCTGGTCAGACATCTACCTTCTGCACTCGGGGAGCCCCGGAATTGAGATAGGCCGCGATGGGGACAGTAATATTCGCTATTTGAATCACTCTAAAAACGCCACCGTGCAGGTCATATCCACCTTTACGGGCCGGATGAATATTCATGATTGCCATCACAAACTCCTGCTGAACGTCGAGGCCCTGAAAAACATAAAGCCCGGCGATGAGCTAGTGTTTGACTACGACAAAACCAGGCCCGACGCAATCATTGACTTTTCCCGTACCACAGTTGAACTGCCCAATGATGACAGAGCCGACAAAATTCAGGCTTTAATCATTAAAATCCTTCATGCCAGCAATCCCTCCCTCCCGCCGCTGCGAACCCGTCCCGGCAGGTGTTTCAATCAAGAATTGGGGATCACTAATGACGTAAATGAGTTCATTGATGATTTAATGAACATCTGCAAAGAGATCCAAACTGAAACTAATGACTGTCCGGCAACACCTGACAGGCTGCTGGCCAAACTATCCAGAGACCAGAAGACACTACTGGACCTGATTATTTCTGAGGATGATACAGATCTTCTCCGGATAGACAGTCTCGCCCATCACGTGGCCAAAGCCAAGGCTGAAGCCAAAGCTAAGGCTGAAGCAGAAACAAAAGCCGAAGAAGCTGAAGAAACTGAAGAAGTAGCTGAAGCTGATGCACCGAATGATGGCATCACCGACCAACTTACCCATGAAGGCCTGCAACAATTGAGAAAGTACCTGCAGACCACCTATTTCAACGACAAACAGACATGGATAACGTTTAAGCAGCTGCGCGAACAGTTACACCGAAAAAAAGTCTGACACTAATAGAGTTCAAATCAGTCCATTGCCAGGGCCTATTCCATGAACAACGTATCAACCAGCGCCAGCCTGACTCAACCACAGAGATCACACCACCCTGCCGCGCTGGATGAACGGCACCTGAACATTGACGAATCATCACCACAAAAACAGGCAACCGCTGGGCAGGCAGGCCAGTTGCTGACCGAGCGAGCCGTCACGTCAAGGACTGAGCCGGATACGCTGTCCGAATTAAAGCACGACCAGTATGGCAAAATGTCCGAAACCACCAATCACTGGCTTACCCAGAGACACCCTGCCTTTGCCCCATTTAAAGGCAAGCTCAAAAACGTCGCCAGGATACTTGGCTCAAAACAGCTCTCATCGGCGACCAACATCTGGGTAGTCACAGAAAAAGTTCACGGCAGCAACTTCAGTTTTGTCTGTTCTCCCCCGACCGGGCACGGAGCTCAACCAACCGTGCGCTGCGCCAAGCGCGAAGAATTTCTTAATGAGGACAGCGATGAGGACAACGCCAGTTTTTTTGGCTTTCGCAAAGTAAAAAACCGTTATCAAGCGGCTGCAGAGCAGGCTTTCACAACGATAGTGAAACAGTTTACCAGTAACGGCATAACAGCCACTCCATCAGGCGATGTTGTCCGCCTGACCATTTACGGAGAGCTGTTTGGTGGCACCTTTCCGGGGCTATCCTCCCCGCCAGACGTCATCAGCGCCGTTCAAGAGGGTGTCTACTACCACCCCGATCTTGACTTTATGGCTTTTGGGGCCACCGTGACGCTGCGCCCACCTGTTGATCAACCCGATGCCAAACAGGCAGATAAGCCAGTTACCCCGGTGGAACTGGACTTTCTTCCTGCCATGGAAATGCTGAAAAGCTGCGGCTTTTTCACGGCAGAAGCATTACACCTGGGATCATTCAACGAGTGCTGTAACTTTGATATCAACTTTCCCACCACCATCCCTGACAGGCTCGGCGTTGATCGAGAGGCCGTGAAGAAGATTGCCGCCACAAATCTGGCCGAAGGTATTGTCTGTCGCACCAATATTGCCCAGACGGTGCCTGTAACGGGTAACAAACCTGACGATCATTGCCTGTTCAAACGCAAACGTGATGACTTTGCCAGCTACTGTCGTGCTAACGCTCAAGGCATTGCCAAGAACCGCTCTCTGGTCAGCAGCGACAAAACCTCGTTTTTGCACTGCATTGATGTGATGGTTCGTTCTCGCCTGATCGACAGTGCCCTGTCAAAGACAGGTAAGCCCATCACTAAAAATCAGAAGACAAACAAGCAACTGTGCCAAAGGGCCGCTGAACTGGTACTGATTGATGTTAAGGAGGAAGTAAGCGTAATGACGTTTTCTTTGACAAGCGGTGCCTCCGGCAAAAGACCGGTAAAAGCTCATAAGACCGGCACACGACATGCCACAGTCAGTGGGGACCGATTGCTAACACAGTACATGGACGACATTGAGCGAATCATTGCTGATGCCCTGCGAGAGCTGGCAATCAAGCAAAAAGCATAAAAGCCTTGAACCACGAAGGACACTAAGGGAAAGAAAAGTTCTTCTTAGTGCTCTTCGTGTTCTTCGTGGTTCCCTTCTTTTAGAGACTTATGCGCACCCACCTTCGAGAAAGTGACAACCCGGCAATGCGAACTTTTCCTACCTTTGGCTATCTAAATAGAACATTAGTCTCATAAAAATATCAGGAACTGATTATGCATATTGCCACAGTCTCCTCCCAGCAGGCA
>JAQFVO010000440.1 GCA_027942505.1 Endozoicomonas sp.
ATCTCTTTACTGCCCGCGGGAGAGGCTCCGGAATACACCGAAGGACGGGAAGGCTATTACTGGGTAAAACAGCTCACTGGTAACAGCGCCAAAACGGTATTGAATCTGGATATCCGCGACTTCACTCGCGCAGGCTACCAACAGCGAATGGACTTCCTCCGTCGTCTGGCCACCAGCTGCGAATCCCTGTGGGGGGAAGGAACTATCGAACTGGAACTCTCCGACCGCTACCAGAACGTCGCCAACAGTCTGGAAGGCGACGCCAGCTTCCCAATTGAGATTGCCCTGGACGCCTACAAACGTCATGGCATCAAGCCCAACATCATCCCCATGCGTGGCGGCTATGATGGCGCTGTGTTGTCCCAAAAAGGCCTGCCCTGTCCCAACATATTCACCGGCGCACACAATTTCCATTCGATCTACGAATACCTGCCAGTACCGTCACTGCGAGCCGCCAGTCAGGTGGTAGCAAGCGTTATTCAAATTACCTGTGAGCGTGGTTCTGACCAGCAACGTTAGTCAAAAGCATTCTGATCTTTGGCTTTTTCCCGGGCCACGTCCCGGCTGATCAGCCCTTGTTTGACCAGGTTGAGCAGACACTGATCCAGCGTCTGCATTCCCTGACCGCGACCGGTCTGGATGGCAGAGTACATCTGGGCCACCTTATCTTCACGGATCAGGTTGCGAATGCCGGAGCTGCCCAGCATGATTTCGTGGGCGGCAATACGCCCACCACCAATTTTTTTCACCAGGGTTTGCGAGATCACCGCCTGCAACGATTCCGACAACATGGTGCGCACCATGGCCTTCTCTTCGGCCGGGAAAACATCAACAATCCGGTCAATGGTTTTCGCCGCCGAGGTCGTGTGCAGCGTGCCAAACACCAAGTGACCTGTCTCCGCCGCCGTCATGGCCAGACGAATGGTTTCCAGGTCACGCATCTCCCCCACCAGGATAATGTCCGGGTCTTCACGCAGAGCTGAGCGCAGGGCGTTGCTGAAACTGTGGGTGTCCCGGTGTACTTCGCGCTGGTTGATCAGGCACTTTTTTGAGCTGTGGATAAACTCAATGGGGTCTTCAATGGTCAGAATATGGAGGTATTTGGCATCGTTGATGTAATCAAGCATGGCCGCCAGTGTGGTGCTTTTGCCTGACCCCGTCGGGCCGGTCACCAGCACCAGCCCCCGGGGCTTGTCGGCGATATCCCTGAACACCTGCCCCATACCCAGCTCTTCCATGGTCAGTACGTTACTGGGAATGGTACGAAAAACCGCCCCGGCGCCCCGGTTCTGGTTAAACGCATTGACGCGAAAGCGGGCAACGCCTGGCAACTCAAAGGAGAAATCCGCTTCCAGCAGCTCCTCAAAATCCTTGCGCTGGCGATCGTTCATGATGTCCCGGATCAGCCCATGAATCTGCTGCCGATCCAGGGCCGGCATATTGACCCGGCGAACATCCCCGTCAATGCGCATCAGTGGTGGCAGACCGGCCGACAGGTGAAGGTCCGACGCCCCCTGCTCAAAGCTGAATGTCAGCAGCTCAGTAATCTCCATTTATAGTCCCCCTGACCCCACGAAGCGGGTTAAAATAGCGCACTTGTTCACCCGGCAAGTACCTCCCTGATGGCTGTTAACGAAACACCAATGAGCACCAACGACGCACTGAAACACCGTTTTCAACAGGTCCATGACCGCATTCACCAGGCTGAGCAAGCCTGCCAGCGCAGAGGCCAGGTGCAGCTGCTGGCGGTCAGTAAAACCAAACCGGCAGCCCTTGTGCGCGCGGCCTGGCAACTTGGCCAGCGGCATTTTGGCGAAAACTACCTGCAAGAAGCCCTGGGCAAAATCCACGAACTTGCTGATCTTGACGATATCTATTGGCATTTCATCGGCCCCGTTCAGTCAAACAAGACCCGCGATATCAGCAGCCACTTTGACTGGGTACACAGTGTCGACCGCCTGAAGGTGGCTGAGCGGCTCAATGACCAGCGCCCGGACGCCTTGGGGCCGTTGAATATCTGCCTGCAAGTGAATATCAGTGACGAAGCGACCAAATCTGGCATCAGTGTGCGTGAGCTGCCGGCGCTGGTGCAAACGGTAGTGGCATTGCCCCGGCTGACACTGCGTGGGCTGATGGTGATTCCCGCCCCCGAACCGGATCCCGCCAGACAGCGTGCACCTTTCAGACGGCTGGCCGAGACGCTCAAGGAGTTGAACAGCACGTTAGACCTGTCCATGGATACCTTGTCCATGGGCATGACCGACGATCTGGAAGCAGCCGTGCAGGAAGGGGCAACCATGGTACGTATTGGCACGGCGCTGTTTGGCGCCAGAGACTACCCAAAAGGTAACCCATCATGACCGAACCGACCATCGCCCTTATCGGCGCCGGCAATATGGCGCGCAGCATTATCGGAGGCCTGCTGAGCAATAACTGGCCAGCCGGGTGCCTGATTGCCACGGACAACAGTGAGGCGACACGCTCAGACGTCCGTTCGACGTTTGGCATCGTCACCGAAGCGAATAACCGTTTGGCGGCCTTAAGGGCCGATATTATTGTCCTGAGCGTCAAGCCTCAGATCATGGCGGCAGTACTGACCGATCTGGCGCCGGCCATCAGCCCTGACACTCTGGTTATTTCGGTGGCTGCCGGCATTCCCATGACATGTCTGCAAGCCTGGGCCGGCGAGCATCTGGCCATTGTCCGCGCTATGCCGAACACGCCGGCACTGGTCGGCTGTGGAGCCACCGGACTGTTTGCCAGCGCAAGTGTCAACGCTGAGCAAAAAGCCGTGACAAACCGTATTTTCACCGCTGTGGGCATGGCTCACTGGGTGGCTCAGGAGCAGCAGATTGATGCCATAACGGCGCTTTCCGGCAGTGGCCCGGCGTACTTTTTTCTGCTGATGGAGTTGATGGAAAAAGAAGCCACCCGCCTTGGACTGGACCAACACAGTGCCCGCCAGCTGACCCTGCAAACTGCCCTGGGCGCCGCCACCATGGCCACGCACAGTGAGGTGGACGTGACCGAACTGCGTCGTCGTATCACCTCCCCCAACGGCACCACTGAACAGGCCATCAAGACCTTTCAGGAGCAAGGTCTGCCACAGCTGGTGGCCAACGCCATGGAAGCCGCGTTTAATCGGTCGATAGAACTGGCGGCTGAGCAAAAAGAGTGACGCTCTTTGACGCGCCTCGAGCACTCTCTGTTGTAATATGCGCAAAGGCAATTAATTTGGGCGCGTGGCGTTGAAGCGCCATGCACTATTTTGCAAGAAGGGTAACCAATACAACTTATGTCAGCACTTTCTTCGAGCCTCGGTTTTCTGATTCAGACCCTGGGTGGGCTTTATATAATGGCGGTACTGGTCCGCTTTCTGCTCCAGTTGGTTCGGGCCGACTTTTATAACCCCATATCCCAGGCCATCGTCAAAATCACTTCGCCACTGCTGAACCCGCTGCGCAAGATCATCCCCGGCTATGGTGGCATCGATATGGCCTCTCTGGTGCTGGCGCTGGTTTTGCAGATTCTGCTGATATACGCGCTGTTCATGGTGGCCGGAGCGTCTGTGGCGCAACTGCCGTTCCCTGCCATCCTGGTCAGAAGCCTGGTGGAGCTGGGCCTTGAGTTGCTCAATATCTATATGTTCAGCCTGATCGTTATCGCCATTGCCAGCTGGGTGGCACCCAACAGTTACAATCCGGGCCTGATGCTGCTGCACCAGATTACCGAGCCACTGAGCAGCCGCATTCGCAAAGTGATTCCGCCCCTCGGAGGTCTGGACTTCTCGCTGATGGTGCTGGTCATTATCATCGTCACCCTGAAGAACTTTCTCTCTGCACTGGTCTGATCTTGGCCCCGGGCCACCACCCAGGTGGCCTTCTTCATTAAACTGCCTGCCAGCAAGCCGATAGTTAAAGCCATTCCCCAAGTAACTGTGAGGCTGGTGAACGCACCATGGTAAAGGCCAGTTTATTGTCAGGCATTGTCGGCAAAACCAGCAAAAAGCTTCTGCTATTGACCACGATGGTCAGCACCCTTGCCTTTGCCCAGGAAGACCAACTGCTGCTCGCTGAGCCCAGTGCGCCACCGTTCATCCACACTTTTGAGCAAGGTACCTTCAGCAACGGTGCAGAGCTGATCATCAGTGGCAACAATGACTCCGACGCTCAGCAAGTCCTGATTGTGCGCATCGATAATGACCACTCCACTGACTACCGTTCCCGGGTCAACAAGGAGTTCTCTCTTGCTCCTGGCCCATTCCAGTTAATTTTGCCGCTCTCCGGGTTAAAAACCCCCGCCCGGAAGCCATTGGCTCAACCCTACACCCGGCTGTTTGTCTTTACCGCCGAGCGCTGGTCGGGAGTTGAACTGGATCAGGTAGTGATCAGCTTTGCCGCGGAGTTACCGGAAGACACCCTGGCACTGGATTTTGGCTCTAAAAGCAGTGCTTCTTTCCCGGGCTTTGCCGCCATTGGCAAGGGTAATGCCTACCTCATCGGAAAAACTGCCGAACGAGCGCGAACGTCAGGTGACGCGCTGGTTCGTGATGGCCTCATCGGCCTCAAGGGTGTGCAAATACCCTGGCCCGATGGCCAGTGGCAACTAAGCCTGTGGACACGAGACCAGGGTGAGTGGGAGTACCTGCCGCACTATCTCAGACGCAAGATCTCAGCCAACGGCACCACCATCGTCGATGAGCAATGGAGCCCCACGCAGTGGATTGACCAGGTTTACCTGGCCGGCCAAAAAAAAGAAGGTGGTATTGATGGCGACCTGTGGAACCTGGTGGGTGAGCGCCGCAGTGGGTTTGTCAGTAAAACCATTGAGGTCACCGACGGCATGGTCAACATTTCCATTGATGGCGACTATGACGCCCGCTATCTCTCAGCGCTGGTGCTGGAGCCGGTGACGGGCAGTTTTGCCACCACGACTCAGGCCGAACGGCGGGAGCGATTCCTCAACCGCTGGCCGGTCACCGCCAACCCTCACGACGCACCAGATTCCCTCATGCTCAGCGATATCAGCGAACAGGTGCAGGACGATGATGGTTACTACGCCGGCGCCAGAGATACCCTGTTAAACCTGACCTTTGAAATCGACAGCCCTGTCGATGACCCGTCCCCGGTCATCGTGGTCTCAGCACCCAAGTCAGCCAGCGGAGACTCGTTAACCACCACATCTCGCTACGGCCACTGGCGCTACGAACGGCCATCCCCCAACGCGACCTCACTGATCCTTGATGACAGCTACCTCAGGGCGGATATGGCCAGCCTGAGGTTGTCCGATGAACAGCCAAGACGAATCCATGTTCAGGTGGCCATCCCACCGGAGGCAAAACCAGGGGAGTACTCAGGCAAGATTCAGCTGTTCAGCCACGGTGAGCTGCGGCTGCTGGATTATCACGTGCGGGTTCTGCCGGTCGCATTGCCGGAACTGAGGGCCTCAGTGGGGCTTTACCTGGAGCCAGCGCCGTTTTACCAATGGTTCAAGCCGCTGCGGGACCAGGCAGGCAGATCCACCTCCTGCGATTTGTCACTGTTGTCGCAGCACGGTTTCAGCACCGTTGCCCCCGCTTTGGCGACCCCAGATTCCGATACTGCCCAGCAGCAGTTTATTGAGCAGCTTTTACAGTTACAGCGCTACAGCTTCGACGGTCCCGTGCTGGCCTACACGCCACTCAAGCGACTATTGCACAGCAAGAGTGAGTTCGCTGCCGGTGCCAGTCTGTTAAAGCTCAAGGCGCTGCTTGATAAGCGCGACTTTCCGGACATCTACTGGTCAATATTTGACGAGCCCGCCAAAGATCTCTTTGACCAGATCAAAGACACCGCCGAAATGCTCAAAGAGCCTTCGCTGGGATTCAAAAGTGCAGGGCACATGAACAAAGAACACCAGGATGAACTGACCGACCTCACCGACTTGCTGCTCATCAATCACGGCACCACGGTGACCCGCGAACGTATTGAGCGCCTGCAAGAACAGAGCACCGTATGGCTTTACAACATGCCCAGACCAGAACTGGCAGCAGGGCTGTACCTCTGGCGCTCTGGTGCCGATGGCTACATGCAGTGGCATGGGCGCATGCCAACGGCCGACCCTTTTGA
>JAQFVO010000461.1 GCA_027942505.1 Endozoicomonas sp.
CCCTGAACCCAGAACAAGACAACCCACGCGAAAGTGATGATGTCGTCTGTTTCCATGGCCACAACATCAGTCAGCTGCCCGCCGAGGTGCTGCCGGGCATTACCCGCTATTTATCCATGCGTGAGGTGCTTGTCCTTGGTCACGTTTGTCGTGACCTGCGCAGTAGGCTCGGGGTGTGTGGAGTAATATCCAATATCGTCAACTACCTGTCTTTGCCGGAAAATAAAAAACGGTCTGTCCATCAGACCCTTACCGGCAATCGCTCATTGATTGAGCATCTCAGAAATAATCCCGTTGGCTACTGTAAGTCTTTTCCAATACAGCACAGTCCTGCCATTTATGTTAAATACGCCAGTCACTTTCGGGAGCAGACGGTCAAGGCATCTTCTGTAACTCTTGTACAAATTGGCCGTATCGACGTCTTGAACGACTTTCTATCTTACAAGTTGAATGATCAGCACAATTGCCTGATTCAGAATGGCCCGGACAATAAACAGTTGCACATCTGGACAAACCAGGAGGATGGTTGCTGGAAAAAGGAGGGGATAGTTAGCCATGAGTCATTCTTTGCTGAATACCATCAACATGCTGCAGACATTCTGTTCATTGATGGGTGGGAGGGTGGAAAAAACCTGTTGTCTGTCGTTGAACGTAACGAATTCGGTTCATGGGATGTTACTCAAAAGCTGTGCTTAAACGACATATCAACATTACAGGGAATATATAAAGTAGTTCAGATGCACTTTGCAGAAAATCAGCAAGTATTGTTTTGTGAATTAGAGAATTTTAACTTCAAAGGTTGTGAATTATTAATTTTTACGGTTGATGCTGGTGGTCGGTGGCTGATAAAAGGCCAGTTTAAATTGGGCAATTATGAGAATGCGTTTCAATTCAGGTTCAGTCATGATTGTTGTCATGTTGTCGTATTTACCGGGAGCATGATTTTTTTTGTCAGCAGGCAGGATGATGAGTCCTGGATAAAAACCGGAGAATTTAAGTCAACATCATCACGTGATAAAAATAATCTTCAGTTCAGCACAGATGATCATCATTTTGTGGCATGGGGTGAAGTTTTACAACAGCGTCACCACAAGCGGTCACTGAGAAAAGAAATCCATGTTATTGTTGCCAGTCGCGATGATCAGGGGCACTGGTCAAAGGTACTGAGAATAGACCGAGTCTGTCACCTGACAACCCAGGAACCAAGTCCTTACGCCAGGTTCAGTCCGGATGGAAAGCAATTGTTTGTTTGTGTTAACAATGAATTGATTTTCCTGAGTCGGCATGAGGGTCAATGGGTGTCATCAACACACCGGTTACAGCCGTGGGATGGCAGCAGATGTAAAATCTTGACGACGATGAACCCGTCTTTATTTATGGTCACCTCAGATAAGATGGCCTGGATTTATGGGGTTGATGCGCCTGGAGTCTGGGTCAGGCAGCATAAATTTCCCTGCCTTCCTGATAAATTATCACCCATAATCAGCCCTGACGGTGACACGGCAATTTGTATTCAAGGGCAATTTGATCTTGAGTATTACCAGTACACTGATCCGTGGGGAGTTGATCTATGGTCTCGCAGTTACTCTGGTCAGTGGATAAAACAGATGATTGATATTCCGGCCACTCAGGCGGAGTTCAGTCCAGATGGTTCCCTTATCGCGCTTGCCAGCGGTTCCCAACTGATTCTGCTCGGGCAGACGGAAGAAAGGCTTTGGCAGGAAAAGGGTCGCCAGCAATTTGATCATTGTGTCAAGAAAATTGGTTTCAGTTCCTGCGGTCGCTCAATGTCGGTTAGTTGTCACAGGGAGGAGTGTGATGTTGTTACTTTCTGGCAGATTGTAAGTAGCTAACCATATGCAATCACATATGGTTAGCTACTTATCACCGGAGTGACAAGATAGCCGACAGTTTTCTTTTATAATGGATTTTAACGGTAGACATCAAGCATTTGTCTCTTTTTTTGTACGACAAAGGACGTAAAGAAAAAGAAAAGTTCTTCTTCGTGCTCTTTGTGGTTTAGTCTTTAACCTCCCGAAGGAGGCTGTCGCAAAAAGCAAAAAAGCGTTGAACCACAAAGACACCAAGGCACAGAGGAAGCCTTTTTTGTCTGCC
>JAQFVO010000539.1 GCA_027942505.1 Endozoicomonas sp.
GTATTTCCCAGATCTGGAAGCTCTCACTGTTCAGAAATATGATCAAGTGTTCTGCCGCCCGGTGGAAGTTTGCATAACGGACATTTTCAGCCAGAATTTTACCTTTGACAGACCATAACCCCCCCTTATCACGACCCCAGATGCGTATAGATGACCCGTCAACCGTTAGTGCGTGTAAACCCGACTGACTGAATCTGACGAAACTGACTGGCCCATCATGCTGCTCATTGCCCCGGACCATCCAGCCTCCTTGCCTATCCTTGCCCCATATTTTCACGGCCCCGTCCCAGGAGCTGGCCAACAGATAGTTATCGCATGGACTGAACTTAATGGTGTCTTGCTTCAGCTCAATTTGCCCGACTCCAGGGCACGGTTCTGTTATAAGATCGGTCAAGCTCCGATAAGGTAACCAGCAGCACCAGGACTTGTCCAAGCGCCATATAAGGTATTTCTGAACCCCTCTGAAGCTGGTCAGATAACTTCCGCCGGGACTGAAGGTAACTTTGGCATACCTTGCGCAAATCTTATGCCGGGGAAGAATTGGCCTGGTAGAGTCAAGCCTGATCATTTCAACATACCCATCGATCACACTGGTCTCAGCACAGGCGAGCAACAGCCAGTCCCCGGCCGGACTGAGCTGGACATAAGCAATGACCCAGTTCGAATCAATGACCCGGAACCGCTGCCAGCAACCCCGCCTATCCAGCGAAAGGACCAACACTTTCCTCTGATACTTGATGGCCACATGCTGTTCTAAAGTGGAAAATGTAATCGACTCAATGGCAGGATCAATCCTGACGTCCTCTGCCATCGGCATGGATTTCCAGCGCCCTGTATCATCGAAGCACATGATGCTCTCAATACCGTTGGCCGGGTCAATAGCGATCAGGTATTTCTCTGACGGACTGGATTTAACCCCTTTTGCCGTCTCGACCTTCTGTGATGTAAAAAACTGCCATCTGTCACCGTCACGCTGGAAGATTTCAATCAGGTTATTAAAGACGACAGTGGACAAATAACGTCTATGGGTGTTGAGATTCACATCACCCGAGAGCGCGAGAAGAGAGCCTTCGCCATAATCTATCTTCTGTTCTGACCACGAGCCCGATCCGCTATAGCCCAACAGACAGACCAGATCCCGATTGTTATATAACAACAGATTGCTGTCACCGAAGCTTATACGGAGTTGCAAAACATGATTTGGACAGGTTCTGGCAAACACTTTCATGGGACGGTATTTGCGGGTAGACACCATTTTTCCCAGGGTATGAAAGCACACTACAGCCGCATTTTGCTCGCCATCGAGCACGTCCTCCACTTTGCCAGGTAAAGCAGTGGCGAAGGGGTGCTGGTGATTTTTCACCATCCATTTCAGCCATGGCTGGGAAAGCGGGTACTGACTCCTGAACAGCTCCGGTAGCTGGAGATAAAAAAAGACTTCTGGGTGATTGCACCGCACCACTTCCCGAAATCTTCGGCAGGTGCCACGCACCTGGAGAATAGCATCACACCCCAGACAGCCAAAAATTCGGGAAATTACTTCTGTGGGAAATTTGCTGATATTCCACTGCGACCATAATGCAGGCCCCTGGGCCGTGTGTGAAGATGTTGGTTCGGGAGGTGTCAGAGCCGTAACGGCAATAGTCTTTTGTGCCACTGGTGTCATAGGTGCTGGTTCGTTAATTATTGTCTTGTTAGTTTTTGATCAAAAAGAGAAAAGCCCCCCCC
>JAQFVO010000560.1 GCA_027942505.1 Endozoicomonas sp.
AACAGGGTCAGGGACGCCCCCACTACGATCATCAGGTACACCAGGATAAACAGGCCGCGGGCAGGATCACTGGCAAACGCGTGCACAGAGGTCAGAACACCAGAGCGCACCAGAAACGTACCGAACAGACTCAGGGAAAAGGTGGTAATCGCCAGCAGTAAAGTCCAACTTTTAAACAGACCGCGCTTTTCCGTCACCGCCAGCGAGTGCATCAGGGCTGTACCCGCCAGCCACGGCATCAGCGAGGCATTTTCCACCGGGTCCCAGAACCACCAGCCACCCCAGCCCAGCTCATAGTAAGCCCACCAACTGCCCAGAGCGATACCCACCGTCAGAAAACACCAGGCGACCGTCGTCCAAGGTCTGGCCCATCGAGCCCAGGCACTGTCCAGTTGACCACCCATCAGGGCGGCGATGGCAAAGGCAAAAGCCACCGCAAAACCCACATAACCCATGTAGAGCGTTGGTGGGTGAACAATCATGCCAACGTCCTGCAGCAAGGGATTCAGGTCAGCCCCATCCGGTGGCGGGAAGGGTAACAGGCGCTCAAAGGGGTTGGAGGTTAGCAGGATAAACAGCAGAAACCCGACACTGACCATGCCCAGTACCGACAGCACCCTGGCAGATAACTGTGCTGGCAGTTTATCGCTGCGCAGAGCCACCAGCATACCCCAGCCGGCCAGGGTCAGAATCCACAGCAGCAGCGAACCTTCATGGCCGCCCCAGATCGCGGTAAATTTATAAACCGCAGGCAGCAGAGAGTTAGAGTTATTGGCCACATAGGTGATGGAAAAGTCATCGGTCAAAAAACCTGCCGCCAGACAGACAAACGACAACAGCACAAAAATAAACTGCCCGATGGCCAGAGACTTACCCGCCGCCATCCAGGGCAGCCGGCCGCTATAACTGCCCATCAGCGGCACCACGCTCTGGAGTATCGCAAGGCAGCTGGCCAGAATCAGGGCAAACAGGCCCAGTTCAGCGTTCATCCACTCACCCCCACAGATCCTGCGCTCTGCCCAGGCGTGGCATGAGCCTCATCAATCGCTTTCTGCACTTCCGGGGGCATATAGTTTTCGTCATGTTTGGCCAGCAATTCATCCGCAATAAAACGACGATTATTATCTAATTTACCGGTGCCGACGATCCCCTGCCCTTCCCTGAACAGGTCAGGCAGAATGCCAGTGTATTCCACTTCCACCTCTGCCCCGCCGGTCTCAATCAAAAAGGTCACGGTCAAACTGTCAGGATCACGCTCAACAGACTCTGGTACAACAATGCCGCCACCACGAATGGTCTTGCCTATGGGCGCCTCCCCGTTGGCCATCTGGTTGGGTGAGAAATAGTGGTTAATGTTCTCGTTTAAGGCAAATAGAGCCAGGGCAATAGCGGTAGCAACACCAGCCAAAAGCAGTAAAACCAGCAACAAACGCTGGCGACGAACTGGATTCATTCCACACCTCTTCTGCGAACATCCTGTATTTGCCGTTTAATCTGGCTGATAACCTGTTTTCTGTGCCGCAGCGGTGCCAGCACGTTATAAGCGATAATCAACAGGCCAATGCCGTAAGTAGGCCAAACGTAGAGACCGTGCCCGTCCATATGGAGCAGACTGCTAACATCCTGAAAATACATCACTATACCCCCATTTCGTCGGCCACCAGCTTCTGCACCCACCGGGTACGACGCTCACGATTAAGTATTTCAATCCTCATGCGCAGCACTAAAACCGCGCCAAAAAAGAGATAGAACCCCAGAATCGAGATCAGCAACGGCCAGAGCATTTGTACGGCCATGGCTGGTTTTTCAGTCAGCGTCAACGTCGCACCTTGGTGCAACGTGTTCCACCATTCCACCGAAAATTTAATGATGGGAATATTAACGACGCCAACCAGAGTCAGCACAGCACAGGCTTTCGCTGCGGTGGTGGCACTGCGGATCGCCCCGCGCAGGGCAATTACACCGAAGTAGAGGAACAGCAGGATCAGCATGGAGGTCAGCCGCGCATCCCATACCCACCATGTTCCCCAGGTGGGTTTACCCCAGATAGCACCGGTAATCAGGGCCAACAGGCAAAATGATGAACCAATGGGCGCCATGCACTGCAAGGCGACATCGGCCAGCTTGACCTTCCAGACCAGGGTAACCACGGCAGCGCCCGCCATCATCAAATAGACGGCAGAAGCCAGAAAGGCCGTGGGCACATGCAAGAAGATAATCCGGTAACTGTTACCCTGCAGATAATCCGGTGGGGCAAACAGCAGCCCCCAGACCAGCCCCGCAATCATCGACAGTGCAGCCAGGGTGCCAAGCCAGGGCAGCCACTTGCCACTGAGATGATAAAACCATTTGGGCGAACCCAGTTTATGAAAAAAAGTCCAGTTCATCGTTCTCCCAAGCGCCCATCATCAAAAGTGTCCATTATCAATCAACCGTCCACGACAACACGCAACGACGCTGCTATCGCCAGGGGAGCAAGACAGAGTCCAGTCATTAACAGTGCCCCCAGCCACAGTAAATGGCCGGTATACTCCATACCATCCACGGCGCTTTGTACGGCACCGGTACCAAAAATCAGCACCGGCACATAAAGAGGCAGAGACAGCAGCGTTAACAGCACCCCACCGCGCTGAACACGCACCGTCAATGCCGCACCAATACCACCGACCAGGCTCATCAGCGGCGTGCCCAGCAACAGACTTAACATCAACGCCGGAAATGCCTGCGTGGGTAAATGGAGCATCAGCGCCAACAGTGGTGCCGTGAGAATCAGTGCCAGCCCGGTGGCCAGCCAGTGCGCCGCAACTTTGGCCAGAGCCAGTAACGGCAGTGGATGGGGCGATAACAGCAGCTGATCCAGGGAGCCGTCTTCCTGGTCACTGCGAAACAGCGAGTCCAGCGACAGCAACACCGCCAACAGGGCGCCAATCCAGACAATTCCGCCAGCCAACTGCGATAACAGAGCCTTGTCAGGCGCGATACCCAATGGAAACAGGCTGGCAACCATCAGGTAAAAGGCCACCGGATTGACCACCTGACCAGGCGTGCGAAATGCCAGCATCAGATCCCGCTTGATAATACTGAAAAAGACTTGCCGGCCCCTGAGGTGCCCTTCGCTCATAAAAAGGCCCCCTCATCATCAGCAAAGTGATCACTGCCCACGGGACCAGAGAATGATTCCAGCCGGATCTTGCGCACCTGCCCGGAAATATCTCGCAGGCGCTGATGACTGGTTATAACAACCATTCCGTCGTCGTTTATATGTCGCAACAGCACAGACTCCAGCCAGGCAACGCCGTGCACATCAATGGCGGTAAAGGGCTCGTCCAGAATCCAGAGCCTGGCCTCAGTGACCGACAAGTCGGCCAGGGCAACACGGCGCTGCTGACCCGCTGACAGGTGACCACAGGGAACCTCTTCAAACCCCGCCAGATCTACCTGATCCAGTGCTTTGCGTATTTGTTGTTCAGAGCGAACTTCATTGCGCAGGCCGGCACGCCAGTGCATATTTTCAATCGGTGTCAACTCATGCTTGACCGCTGGTTTATGGCCAAAATAGAAGGTAGAGAGACGGAAGTCAGCGTACACCCCGGAGAGTTTTTCCCCGCGCCAGCAAATGTCGCCAAGGTAATCACTGGACAGACCGGCCAGCACACGAAGCAGCGTGGTCTTGCCACTGCCATTGGCTCCTTCGATCTGTAGCAGTTGCCCGGGGAGCAACTCTATGGAGAGGTCTGTAAAGAGAAGTCGATTATCTCGTTCACAGCCCAACTTTACCAGCTTGAGCAAGAGTCTATCCTTTTCATCCGTTTTTATTCGTCATTTATGATACGTGAATAACGGCATTTTTATCATGGCAAATTGTGACTAAACAACGTCCAGTTTCCCTTACTTTCGGTTCAACGACAAAATGCAGCCCCCACCGCAGCGCCGACAGGCCCAGTTTTTACGGTTCAGCCGGGCTGTCCACAGACCTGTGAACCCGGAACACCTGAACAAATAAAAGGGCTATTTTATGTAGAACGAGGAAACCTGCAAGCTCTGAAAATGCCCGCAGCGAGAGGAAAAAGACTGATTCCGGATCATGTTATTCAGGCCACATCCTGCGTACTACGGCGCTGCAAGGCAGGCATGGCTAATTAGCGGGTATGGTCAACACCACGTTATTCATACCATCTGACAAAACAGCAACCTGCAGATTATGTTTTTGTACATCACCTGAAGTGAAGAACTGGTCATTCACTGTGAAGTAAAAATCGAGGGTGGTTACAGGCGCATCGGTAGCTATGCTGTCTTGCTCACCAGAACGCCAGGGAACGGTAATACTCCATAGCCCGCCACTGTTCGTCATGGACAGTGGGGTGTAGCCGTTGGAGCTGAGATTAATCTGCATGGAAGTATTGATGTTTGCCGCATCCTCATAGGTTATGGTTACTGAGCCATTATCGTTGTCACTGTAATTGACCACACCGGTTAAGTTAGCGACAGTCTGCCCGGGATCACCAATCCCCCACGGTACACTCTCCCTGGCCAGCACTGGCATTTGACTATACACCTGTTCAACCACATGCCCCTCGGTGAAGATGCTGTCCGCTCCGTCAAGAAACCAGTTTTTTCCTCCCCAGGTGGTATCGCTCAGATACCAGTTTCTGAACACATCGACAAAATTCCAGGCATGCAGCTGACCATCGGCATGCCCTTCAACCCAGATCGTCTCAATGCCAAGGCGTTGCATCAGGTACTCAAAACCCTTGGAATAGCCGCCACATATGGCGGTGTGAGAGAAAAGTGCGCCACGGATGTCGCTGTTATCATTGTCAAAGCTGTAGGTAACCATGTGCTCATAATTGATCTGAATCACCTGAATAATCTGGTAGATGCTCATATCGGGTTGAATCAGACTGAGCAAGTACGACGCAGACGGCTCCGTTTGCAGCAACTGCTCAGCATACTCATCACCATCCTGCGCCGAATTACCAATGTAAAACGTTTGACCGACAACGGTTGAGCCAGTCAATTTCGGTGTTGCGGGCCAGTCCTTCAAATGGAACAGTCTGGGACAGTTGCGGACCAGGTATTTCTGAACCATTTCCGCCTCCTCAGCAGTGATGGAGATGCCTTTAGAGGCGTAGTCAACATAGAGTTCAACATTGCCCTGAGAGTCTCTCGGATAGCTGTTGGCGGTGTTGTTGTAAGCCAGCAATATCCGGTAGACGAGATCCCAGGCGGTTACTGCATCAGGCGTCAACAGGCTGGTGGCATAGACAATCTCATTGGGAAAAGGTGTCGTCAGATAATCCAGCCCAGCATTGAGCATATAGTGGTACCCGGTCACCGTTTCCTGGGGTAAATTGTTTTGCGGCAACAGTGACGGAGTGACCGTCTTGGAAAATGCACCCCAGTTTATGACGATTGGGGTTGTTGCG
The DNA here is from genome assembly GCA_027942505.1 of Endozoicomonas sp. Lineage (GTDB taxonomy): Bacteria > Pseudomonadota > Gammaproteobacteria > Pseudomonadales > Endozoicomonadaceae > Endozoicomonas. The sequence continues at coordinate 5,427 of JAQFVO010000560.1, forward strand.
GTAAACCCATCATCGTCGGTAACTGCAATGGAAAAATCCCCGCTACTGTTGACGGTGCCGGAAAACATCTTGCCGTTAACAAGAGCAGACATTTTACTGTTGGCCGGTGCAGTACCGGATATTACCGCGTTGTTAACCGTGCCAGCACCAAGAATGGCCACCGGCTGCACCTGAAACTGCGGGGTATACGGCGTCAGACCATCAGAGGTGATGGCAAAGTATTGGTTCTGCCCAATGCAATCTGTTGGCCCGCTGCTGTCATTGCTGAATAGAGTTGGATTTTTCAAGCCGGACTGGGGGTTAATATTCAGGGCCACCACATTGCCATAGCTGAAGCCTGCACCATTAATTTTTGGCACAAACTGAGTTACCTCGAGACTGTCTGCATCTGCCTGCACGACAGCTTCACCGCTACCCTGGTCTATAACCATAAAGGAGAAATTATCGTTGACGTTGCTGAAGTCACCGGACTCAGCCGTGGCCTCAATCGTCATGGTGCTTAAATTAAACACAATTTTCAGCGAATTCCCGCCCCAGATGTTTAAAAAATTGAGGTAAGGGTTTTGTTGCGACGTGCTGCCTGCCGGCGCACTATCGGCAGCTAGTGGTTCATGCATAAACGCAACAGTGATCAAGACTAGCCTGATGATCAGATGCTTTAACATAGGGAAGATACCCGGGAATAAAAATCGTTCCAAAACGACTCTCTGTCATCGCGGCAGCAAATCAGAGAAAAAGATGACTTCGTAGCAAGACACTCACTTTTTG
>JAQFVO010000567.1 GCA_027942505.1 Endozoicomonas sp.
CTGGTGACAACGTGACGACATTCTGAGCTACGCTGGTACCTTGAAAAAAAATGGTGTAGGAAAGTAGAGAAAATGTAGCCTGGTTCATTTTTTTCGATCATTTCATACTGTGTGGAGTCAAGCCAATTCTCAAGGATGTGACGTTTTTCGGTGTCACAGTAGGTTTCGAACGACCCAAAGGTCTCCTGCAGGTCGTGTATATTAAAGTCAAAAACGCTATTGATAAACTGCCAGTGTTGGGCAGTGGCAACATCGCCTGGGGTGGTGAGGTCGTGACCATCCTGCCCCAGGTATGGCACGCCCAGGCACTCAAAGAGATTGGCCGTGCTGGCTCCCGGTCCGAAGCCGGGCAAAGTGGAGAATAGCGCAATCAGTTCAACCACACGCTTGGGTAACACCCCGGTCTGGATCACTGTGACTTGTTTGTTGTTTGTCAGATCAACAGTTGATCTGTCGGTGAGTACTCTAACGTTGATAAATTCAACGCTGACATCGTCTACCAGTTGTTTTTGCCCGTGTTCGCCTAATTAGAAATGTCACGAACTCTTGGGGCAATAAAAATAATCGGTTTGTCACCAAAGCATTTTAACGCAGCCTCAATGTACAGGCTGTATTGCTGATAGCGCATGCCCTGACTGTGGTAGCAGAAGGCCATGTGGATTTTGCCTGCTGCTGCCTGACTGAAAATTTCTTCTAATAATGAAGAAACCTCAGTTGGTGAAGTATAAATGCTGCCCTTGCCATTACTGCACAGCTCGGCAAAGCTTTGTGCAATCTCCGCCTCCAGTCTGTTTTTCGAGGTGATTCCAGCCATAATCTCGCAGGGGTAAACCGGCAGATGATTTTCTTTGTTGAGAACAATGCCCTCTTTGCCCCTTTTGAAGGACCTGAACTAGCGGTAATTGATGATCTGGACTGTTTGGCAGTCGGTTGGCAGCCTGTCTTCAGAATCGTTAACTGTATAAATATACAAAGTGTTAGCGTCTGCTTTGGTGATCTTATCGGTGACGATGTAATTTATCCCGAATAGTGTGCCGTTAGCTGCTGGCTCTGTCTTAGTGGTTGTGGTGTTCATCATATCGCAGGCTGTGGTGTAGTCAGCAGGCGCGTTGGATGCTTGCGAAAACCCTGAGATCAGGGGGGCGAATTTCTCTTGTATCATCACATTATCGCAAGTAAATACAATTCGTTTGATGGTGTTTGGTGAGAGCCGTTGGAAACAGCGCACAACCTCAATGTACAGGTTTAAATCACCAAACCCCAAAGAGAGTTCAATAATAAATACCAGTTGCTCAAGGGAGGTGACTCGGTCTTTGGTCCCCTTAATCATCGCCAATGTTGCTGGAGAAGTTGTTTTTATTGCTGATTGCAGGCAGTGCAACCAGCTGTCATAACTCATGACCAGGCCGGTTGATGGCATCGCCCTTGTGGCGGCAGTATTGGCGAGGCAGTTGCCAAGGAGCTTATCAGTCTGGCGCGCACGGGTAGTGGATCTTTGATTCAAAGGAGTAAAGTGTTGTTTGTCACTGTGTGCCGGGTCTGTCTTTAGCTCGCTGGTGGGCGGTGAGAGAAGGGTGTGCTGGAAAGCTGCCGGATCATTGTCTGTCTGGCTACGGCGATAGTCTATTTGCAAACCATTGGTAGAGATGTCCATTCAGTGTTTTCCTTATGGACTGAGTTCCCTGAGTTTTCAGGTTATTAGATAAATTCTTTGAATTTGCTCTGTTAAGTTTTCTTCTTTTGTGTGACAACTTGCAAATCTCTGCATCACCACTGCTG